>CAIVQI010000202.1 GCA_903908015.1 uncultured Bacteroidota bacterium | reverse complement strand
TGGGGTTATCCATGGCGCGATGCAGGGACGCCTCGACTGGTATCGCGATAGCAGTCTAACACAGTTTCTTGGATCGGGAAATATTTTGCCATATGAAATTGAACGCGATACTAACTACCTTTTCCTTGTTTTTCGCTCACCTGCCGGTTGTACCTCCCCCGTTACCCGGGTGAAGGTCGTGAATGAGGACGAGGAACTCAAAAGAACCTTGCCTAGTGCATTTACTCCCAATGCAGACAATATTAATGATGTTTGGGAGGTATCGTGGATTTACCCTTTAGAGTTAATGGTTTTTGACCGATGGGGGCTGCTAATTTGGAAAGATCAAGGAATGACCGTTCGATGGGACGGGGGTGACCGAACACCTGGTGCTTATCCCTTTATTCTTGGTCACACGGGATGCACTGGGCGTATTCGGTATAAAAATGGAATAATTCACTTGGTCAAGTAATTCTGCAGGACCAAGATTCTTCTAACAATAACTGAGACGACTTGTATCGAGCATCATTTGTACTTTGATGTAATTTTGATAGTAAGTACGCCACTTCATCCAATCCCCACTTTTCGGCCCATTCGAATGGGCCACCAGGATAATTGGTGCCGAGCTTCATGGCCAAGTCGATGTCTGCGCGCTGGGCAGTGCCCTCTTGCAGGGTGAGAAAGGCCTCATTGATGATCATACACATGACGCGGGGGGTCACCAAACCCACCCGGTCTTGTACCATGTCGAATTGGAAACCAAGAATCTCCGAAAAAGGTTTAAGGGTTGCAAGTGCAGCATCATGTCCTGTGCTCATTTCCCATAATGGGCCATCCAGGCAGCCAGGCCAGGCATTCACCCCAGCAATACGGGGAAGTAGGTCGATCAATCCCAAGGAATGCGCAGTTTCTCGTAGCGAAAGGGTGTTCGCATGCAGAATAAAAAAGGTCCCAACAGGGGCATTGACTGAATAAAATTGAAGGATGTCTGGGTGTTTATCGAACACCAGATCAATGATCAGGTCAACTGCCGATAAATCTGCCTGTTCAGCATTTTCTGTGAACACCACTGTGGGTGATTCGGGGCCCGAGTTTTCGGCGAGCGCGGAGAGGAGTTTGCCGCGACGAGCGGTGGGGCCGTTGACCAAAATGTGCATGGCAGATGCTATATTTCCGCTAAAATACGCAATAAGACTCCATAGAACGATGAAATACATAAACACCCCACATGCCCCTGCACCGATTGGTCCCTACAGTCAGGCAGTAGTACACAATGGAATGCTGTTTGTATCCGGGCAAATAGCCATCGATCCGGCGACAGGAAACATGATTCAGGATCATATCGAAGCTGAGGCCGAACAAGTGATGAAAAACCTTCAGGCGATTCTCAATGCGGCTGGGACTAGCTTCAGGTCGGTTCTGAAAACCACCATTTTGTTGTCAGATATGGCGCATTTCTCGGCAGTTAATTCGATCTACGGCCGGTTTTTCGAGGGGGGTGCAGTGCCGGCCCGGGAAACCTTCGCCGCAGCGGGCTTGCCGCTACAAGCCAACATCGAAATCTCGATGGTGGTGGCCATTGAATGATGCTTATTCGACCCAGCGGCACAGGAAACCTGGCCGTACACAAACAAGCTGTGCTGGAGGGCAGCCAAATTCAGGCTTCAAGCGCCTGTTACAAAAGCCATACAGAAAATGATTCCGCTGACTGCACCACCTCAATATGCTCCTGTAGGGTGGTGGCGAGCGACACGCCTACATAGTCGGGGTGAATGGGATGGGTTTTATGCGCCCGATCCACCAAAACCGCTACTTGTAGCCTAAGGAATGACGTATCCAAAAAAGGACGAAGGGCATGCAGCAACGTCCTCCCCGTATGGGCTACATCGTCGACAACCACCACAACACCGTTGGTCCATGGTGCCAAATCCACGCCCAGGTTCACTGGGTTTTCGGTCGGATTTGACTTATCCAGAATGATGTGGGTGACCTCCACAACGAGTTCATGATTGAGCAACTTCAATTCATGTGCCAGTTGTCGGGCAACTCCCTCACCACCATGACGAACCCCAGCCAGAAGAATACGTCTCTCCTCATCATTGCGCTCCAGGATTTGGCAGGCCATCCGCCGTAGCGTTTGACGACAACGATCGGGCGATAAAATGCAGTTGCCACCAGGAAACAGCACTTTTTGGGATTCAGGAGTTGGGTTAGCGTGACTCATGGGAAGAATATTTAGGAACGGCCCGATAGATCCCGGTAGCGGTTGCGCCGCACAGCCGATTCTCCTTTACGGCGACGAAGATTCTCCTCGTATTCTGTGTAGTTGCCTTCAAAATAATAGAATTCTCCTTGACCCTCGTAGGCCAGCATATGGGTGCAAACCCGGTCCAGAAACCAGCGATCGTGTGAAATAATGACCGCGCAGCCCGCGAAATTCTCAATGGCTTCCTCCAGCGCACGCAACGTATTCACATCGATGTCGTTGGTGGGCTCATCGAGCAAAAGCACATTCGCGCCCTGTCGGAGGGTCATCGCCAGGTGAACACGGTTGCGTTCGCCACCACTCAATTCACCGATTTTTTTGCTCTGGTCGTTGCCGCTAAAATTAAATTTCGACAGGTAGGCCCTGGAATTCACTTGTCGGCCCGCGAGCATCATGGTTTCCGTGCCACCGGTGACCACCTCAAATACCGATTTTTCGGGCAACAATCCCTCATGTGATTGGTCGACATACCCTATTTGCACGGTATCCCCAACCGTAAAAGTCCCCTGATCCGGTAGTTCTAATCCCATGATCATCCTAAATAGGGTTGTTTTTCCTACGCCGTTCGGACCAATGATGCCCACCACACCAGCAGGGGGCAGTGAGAAGTTGAGGTTCTGGATCAGCGGCCTATCACCAAATCCCTTGAAAACCCCCACGGCTTCAATCACATTCTGACCCAAACGCGGTCCTGGGGGGATAAACAACTCCAGTTTTTGCTCTTTTTCGGCCACATCCTCATTCAATAAGTTGGTATAGGCGTTGAGGCGTGCCTTAGACTTAGCGTGACGGGCCTTGGGTGCCATGCGCACCCACTCCAGCTCCCGTTGAAGGGTTTTTTGTCGTTTGCTCTCACTTTTCTCCTCCTGAGCGAGGCGCTTCGATTTCTGTTCGAGCCAACCGCTGTAATTGCCTTCAAATGGAATGCCCTCACCCCGGTCGAGTTCAAGGATCCAGCCGGCCACTTTATCCAGGAAATAGCGGTCGTGGGTTACGGCGATGACCGTGCCTTTATAGCGTTGCAGGTGTTGCTCGAGCCAATCGATGCTCTCCGCATCGAGGTGGTTGGTGGGCTCATCGAGCAACAGCACATCCGGTTCCTGAAGCAGGAGCCGACAAAGTGCCACCCTTCTGCGCTCACCGCCCGAAAGCACGGAAATGAGCGTGTCTGCGGGCGGGCACATCAATGCTTCCATGGCGAGCGACAGTCGGTGGTCGATCGTCCATGCATCTGACGCGTCGAGTTGCTCCTGTACCTCTGCTTGGCGCGACAGCAACTTATCGAAGTCAGCATCGGGTTCTCCAAAGGCATTGCTGATTTGCTCGAACTCGTTCAGCAAATCCATGATGGGCTGAACGCCCTCCTGCACCACCTGGCGCACCGTTTTGTTGGGGTCGAGCTGGGGTTCTTGTGGAAGATAGCCGGCACTGTAACCGGGTGAAAAAACCACCTCGCCCTGGTAGGAGCTGTCGGTGCCGGCAATGATGCGCAGCAAGGTTGACTTACCCGCCCCGTTGAGTCCGAGTACCCCAATCTTGGCGCCATAAAAGAAGGATAGATAGATGTTTTTGAGGATGGTTTTCCCGCTTGGTATCGTCTTACTGACGCCCGCCATGGAAAAAATGATTTTGTGGTCGGCCATAATTGAAAAAGAAGAATGCAAATATCGTGATTAAAGCCCATCGACTACTGAGGTCGGGTCAGCCATGCAGCGGCTTTCTCGGCAATTCGGATGGATGCCCCTTGGTTGTGCGCAAACCATTGTGCTAGTCCATCCCTAATTCTCGATTGCTCCCTTTCCTGAACCACCGAATGCCAGGCATTGCCGAACGACGGAGGATCTTGTGCACAAAAGGCCCATTTGTGCGCCAATAGGGTGTGTGCCTCAGCAAATCTTCGGTAATTGGGCCCAAAACCAACGGGGATGCCGTACACTGCCGGCTCCAGAATGTTGTGGATGCCTGCCCCGAAGCCTCCCCCAACCCAGGCAATCTCGGCGTATCGGTACACCCGCGACAGCATGCCCATGCGATCGATCCATAGAATCCGCGCGCCAGCAGCCGTCGTGGGGTTGGCGGTCGACCAGCGGATCATGCCGCCTGTTGCGCCTTTGTACTGATCGATGAATCGGTCGATCCGATCCGTGTCTGGGTGATGGGGTACCAAAATCAATTTTAAGGGAGGTCTCTGTTCATTTGTCAAATGCGCTTTCAAACTTGCTAATAGAAGTTCCTCATCCTTGGGCCAGGTACTTCCAGCCACCACCACGCGGGCATCTTGGCTGAAAGAGTCAATGATGGGGTCAGAAAACGCTTCATCACGGATCTTCAGCACACGATCAACCCGGGTATCGCCGTTGATCGTGACCCGTTCAATGCCCAATTCTTTAAGCAGGGCAGCTGATGCCGCATTCAAAACAAAAAAATGGGTCACTGCTTCCAGCATCTCACCCCAAAATCGGGCGGTAGGCTTTCGAAAAAAGGGTTGATTGCGGCGAAAAGGAGCGGAAACCACCCACAATGGGATGCCTGCACGTCGGTGTGCCTGATAAAAGTGGTACCAATACTCGTATTTCACAAATAAGCTGAGGTCGGGACGCACCACCTCCATCCAGCGATCC
>CAIVQI010000201.1 GCA_903908015.1 uncultured Bacteroidota bacterium | reverse complement strand
GTGGTGGCAACCGGGCGCTTGGTGATTGGTCGGAGTGCGGGTGGTGCCGCGGCGGGCGACTCTCTCGCTTGTGATACAACCTTGGTCAATGCATCTGCTATTGCCGGAAAGATTGCGGTGTTGTATCGCGGGAATTGTGAGTTTGGCGTGAAAGCCTTAGCAGCCCAACGGGCTGGAGCCATCGGACTCATCATCATCAATCATTCACCCGGAATCCTCAACTTGGCTGGAGGCGGCGTGGGCGCACAGGTTACGATTCCCTTGGTCTTAATCGGTAATGCTGAGGGGGCGCTGATCCGTCCATACATCGATGGCGATTCGACGGTTGCCCTGATCGGACAAAAGCGCGGGGCTTTTCGTAACGACATCGGGTTTTCTACGGGTGACCTGATTCGTCCGATGGACATGGCGGTTCCCCGTACCCAAATCCAGGCTGCGGGCGACTACATCATGAAGTTGGGGGCCATTGTTCGCAACTATGGTATTGATACCCAAAACGCGATCTCGATGAACCTGCAAATGGACCACACGAATCTGGCTGGCGTTACAAATCCAGTCTACAACCAGACGGCGAATATTCCCACCTTGGTGCCTGGTGATTCATTTATTGTTCGTTTGAATGATTATGATCCCTTTACTGCCGGACGTGGATTGTATACGCTTCGCTATAATGTTCAATCCAGCACAGCAGACGATTTTGATGCTGATAACGCGAACACACAGGAGTTCCGGATCACGGATACCATCTACAGCAAGGTACGTTTGGATGCGCAATTGAATCCGCTCACTTCTGGTGGCGTTCGGCCGACCGACGCTACTTCGGGCCCGTATGAATACGGCGTTATGTATTATTCAAAAGTTGGGGGCGAGACCAGTATCGATAAAATCAAGTTTGCCTTTGTGACCAATGCCGGTTTTAACATGAACAATGAAACGGTTGTGGCGAAGGTGAGTCGGTGGGACGACGGCAACGGCAACGAGATCATCGACGCGGGTGAGGTGTTCGACATCGGAGAGGGTTTTTATACCTACACAGATACGCTGGGTTCGGGCTCTATTAAAACTGCTGACATTACGGACATCGCTTCTCAAACGAATGGAGTGGTATTGGATACGGGGGTTTATATATTGTCAACAGTGTATACAGGTACCCAAACGGGTGTATTTACTTCCATCGGCACGGGGGTTGATTATTCCGCTTCATCACCCGAGTACAATCAGTACACTTCGCCGGTTTATGTGTCGGCCTGGAATGCCAATGGATTTGGCGCTGATTATGTGCCGGTGATCGTGGCGGTGACCAGTGAGGCTCCTTCGGTCAATGTACGTGATCAGGGCATCGACGTTCGTGACCTGAAAGTATATCCGAATCCTGTGGGGGATCGTCTGTGGATGAATGTTGTCGTGCGTTCGGGTGTTCAAAAACTTAGTTGGGAGGTCTTGGACGCTGCCGGAAAGGTGATGAATACGGGTTCAGCCTCTGGATTGATGGATGGTCGTTGGAGTGGCAGTTTATCAACGTCTGAGTTGCCCGCAGGCCTCTACATCTTGCGCATGGATGCTGGAAGCAGCAGTCAGTTCCGCAAGTTTGTGGTGGTACATTAATCATTGGAAAAAGGTTTTTTGGGGTGGTGCACCAAGGTGCATCACCCTTTTTTTGTTTTCTTCGTTTTTTGTTTCTGATTACTGCATGTTTTTTGATTCATGTTCTCTTCCTACCTAAGGAAGTGATGATGATCAGTCATCATCAAACCCAATTGGAGGGGGTATTGGCTTTGTTTGAATCAAGGGTTTAATCCCCGATATTTGTAGGTCTATGGCCGACGATTTGGTTGATATCAACGAGGATTTTGGGGGTGAGGGCACAGAAAACGGTGGAGGCCGCACAGAGGCGCGTCCGATTTCTGGCTTGTATGAGGATTGGTTCTTGGATTATGCCTCTTATGTCATATTGGAGCGTGCCGTTCCTGCCATAGAAGACGGGTTGAAACCGGTACAAAGGCGGATTCTGCACGCCATGGAAGTGATCGATGATGGACGTTTCAATAAAGTGGCGAACCTGATCGGCCAAACCATGCAATACCACCCCCATGGCGATGCGGCCATTGGTGAGGCTTTAGTGGGGCTGGGACAGAAAGACATCTTGATTGAAACACAAGGCAATTGGGGTGATGTTCGAACAGGCGACAGCGCTGCGGCTCCCCGCTATATTGAAGCCAGGTTAAGTAAGTTTGCCAAAGAGGTTGCATTCCATGCCCCTACAACAGAATGGCAGATGAGCTACGATGGTCGAAAGAAGGAGCCTGTAACCCTTCCGATTAAATTCCCATTGTTGTTGGCCCAAGGTGTTGAGGGCATTGCTGTAGGGCTATCGACCCGAATTCTTCCCCACAATTTTGTGGAATTGTTGGAGGCAGGCATCAAAATCCTGCGCAAGCAAACGGTGGAATTGTATCCCGATTTCCCAACGGGTGGATTGGTGGATGTGAGTGCCTATCAGGACGGGCGCCGTGGTGGGCGAATCAGATGCAGGGCAAGGATCGAAGAACGCGACAAAAAAACCCTGATCATTAAGGAAATCCCATTTGGTACAACCACTGGCGGGATTATGGAGTCGATCGTTAAGGCGAGCGAGGCCAATAAAATCAAAGTGAAGAAGGTGGTCGACAATACAGCCCAGGATGTTGAAATAGAGGTGCAACTACCTCCTGGGGTATCGCCTGATATCACTATGGATGCGTTGTATGCGTTCACGGATTGTGAGGTGAGCATTGCGCCTAATTGTTGTGTGATCACCGACAACAAACCCGAATTTTTGGGTGTGACTGAGCTTTTGCGTCACAATGTGCATCAAACGATGCACCTACTGAAACGTGAACTGGAAATC
>CAIVQI010000200.1 GCA_903908015.1 uncultured Bacteroidota bacterium | reverse complement strand
CGTTAGGCCCCATTCCGTGTTTGTTTGTGGGCGATGCCCCGGTCACATTGAGCGCCTGGCCTCTTGGAGGGACCTTCAGTGGGGTAGGTGTACAAGGACAACGGCTGTATGTCGACTCTTCGCCAGGACTAAAAACAATTCAGTATCAGGCCAACTATCAAGGGTGTCTCTACGTCGGACAGAGCACTTATGAGGTCTTCCCCGCCCCTGCCTTGTCATGGACCAGCATCCGGGAGGTTTGTAGCGGAACACCCGTTAGCCTCACCGCTCGGATGGGGTCTGACGTAATTTGGAGTACGGGTGACACCAGCGCCACCATCAGCCTGTACCCTACGACAGATACCATGCTATGGGTTCAATATCAATCTGCTACGGGATGTGTACACACGGATTCTGTACGCATACGTGTGCGCACAGGACCCAATGCCCGTGTAGACGATACTTTATATTATTATAACAACAATTCTGGGCCGATTCAGCTTAGGGCATCGGGTGGGGTCACCTACAGATGGCATCCCGCAGCTGGTTTATCCGACAGTCTAGCCGCTGCGCCACTGGCCACGCCCGATACAACTACAGTTTATACTGTTATTGTATCAGATTCAATCGGCTGTAGCCGAAGCTTGCGTGTTGTGGTTGTACGCCCTCGCATCAATCCCAGTTCGAACGGAGTGATCTGCCGGGGCGACAGCATACGTCTTTCTGCGCCTGTGCTTTATTCACATCAACCGTATAGCGGCTTTCAGGCTCAACTTACCGCCCCGTCCCTCATTTATTTATGGCAACCCGCGGCAGGTCTGGACAATCCGAACAGTTCGGGCCCTATGGCTTCACCAGGAAACACAACACTCTATCAAGTACGGGTTATTGTCGCACAAAGTTGTACCCTCGTAGCCCATAGGGGTGTTTTCGTTCGCCCTGCACCGAGGCTAGAAATTGGTTGGGACAGCATTTCCACATCAGTTGGAAATCCGGTTCAACTCATGACGCATGTTTGGGATACCACAACGCCCGTGCTTTACCACTGGTCGCCCGGCATTGGGTTATCGGATAGTACACAACCGCGACCTTGGGCCAGCCCCTTGTCTACCACAACCTATACACTCAAAGTGCGCTCTGGCAATGGATGCATTGCCTCGGATACAATAGTTGTTGTTGTCACTTCAGCCGGACAAGGCAGGGTATTGCAAGGCCAGCTCATTTATGACAATGACGATCAAACCCCCATCCGTGAGGGTACGGTGACCCTAGAGCCGATGATCCCCCCGCAACCAACACCCCGAACCAATCAGACGCGATTCAAAAGGAAATTTAAGAATTGCTCATGAATTAGCGTTCAGGGGCAATCAGGTGAATGTCAATCGCTGCATCGCGATCAACCTGCAGCGCAGCATCTTTCCACATAGGACCGCGGTATAATGGGCGGTAGTTACGGCTAAATCCATAGGGTTCCGTAGGGAAACCAAAGGTTGATTTATCGAGTCGGCCGTTGCGATTGAGGTCCTGGTAAACGGCAATGGCATAAGTCGCCACGGGAACCGAAATCCGCCAATGCATGCGTGGTTCATCTACATGAATGGTAGCGTGTTGAAGTGGACGACCATCAGGAAATGAAGCACGATCGAAAAGGCCGATGACCAGGTGAGACGGACCGGTTGATTTTAGTCCACCAACGCGCACCGTCAATTCAACAGCTCGATCCTGTGCTTGTACGCTTAGAGGGAGGCCTAAACCCAAGAGCGAAACAGTCAACGGCCAAAGAATTGATCGGTATGATCGTTTGTGGATCAAAAATGCAAATCGTGGCATCAAATAGCTGAACACCCAATTAATGTGTCCCAAAAATGAGGGAAGGGCAACGGATTGACGGCGGATGAGCTGGCGTAAGATGCCACGCGCAGCAGCCTCACGGGTGCGGGTAAAGGTGCGCGGCCTTTCTGGGATAGGTTGTGGTACGCCTTGCGCATTGATGGCTCGTTTGTCGGGTTCATTGGCCGTATAACCGAGATAGGTTAGGCCCACAAACACACCATGGGCGTGGTTTTCGAGGCGTAGGCTTTCGCTTAACGGGGTGAGGGCAGCCTTACTCAGGGCATATAAACCATATTCAGGCATGCCATAGAAGGCGGAAATACTGGAAACGAATAGAATGCCCCCATGGCTGTCACGCAATGCGGGTAAAGCGGCACGCGTCAGGTGGATGCACCCTTTTACATTCACATCAATCATTTGATCGATGACTTGTTCCGACGCGGAGTCGATTCGGTCGAAGTGAAACACTGCCGCATTGTGAATGAGATAATCGATCCGGCCAAATGCATGGAGGCCCGAATCAACGGCTGCCCTGCAATCCTCAGATTTCGACACGTCACCCGCAACAACCAGGAAACGCCTTCGGGCATCTTCATCGGAACCACGGCAAATGAGTTGGGCCGCTTCATCGAGCCGTTGTGCATTCCGTCCCGTGGCGATCACCATCCCACCATTGACCCACACCTGACGGGCGAGTTCCTTGCCAATGCCCAAACTTGCACCCGAAATAAGTACCACTCTACCCCGGTATTGTTCTTGCCACGACATCAGGTGCAATTTTGATGAATTGAAACAGGTGTTAATCGGGTATGCCTACTTGAAAGCGTATAAAGAGGTATGTACATGGCGTGAAAATAATTCCTCTTCACATGGAAAAGGCATGATAACCGTTTAAATTAAAATTGTTCTACCAAATAGATAAACATGTGTCGAACAATTGAACATCTGCTTTGTTCGTATGGAGGGTAAAATCCGCCCAGAAAACACTTTTTAGTAATTTTGCACGTATTCGTTCCATGAAAAAAACCACAGGCTTCTCTCGCCTCACCCGTGATGAAAAAATAAATTTCATCGCCCACCAACATTTTTCCCAACCCGAAGAAGCAAGGCGACTGCTGCAATCCTACCAGCATACCGACCCGGAAGTGCAAAGGCGGCATGATGAGTTCATCGAAAATAGCCTCACCAACTTCTTCATGCCTTATGGCGTGGCGCCCAACTTCCTGATCAACGGCACCAACTACACCGTTCCTATGGTCATCGAAGAAAGCTCTGTGGTGGCTGCCGCCGCGAAGAGTGCCTCTTTTTGGTTTGATCGAGGGGGCTTTCAAGCTCAGGTATTGTCGACTCGAAAGCTTGGCCATGTTCACTTCCTGTGGAACGGAAACGAAGCCGATCTGAGAGCGCGGATGCCAGATATTGATTTGCGCTTGCGTGTGGCTTCGGAAAGTCTCGGCGCGCAAATGAGATCTCGAGGAGGCGGCATCACACAATTGGAATTAGTGGCCAAGCCAGAAATCGAAAGGGGGTATTACCAACTCAAAGCCACTTTTGAGACCTGCGATGCGATGGGCGCTAACTTCATTAACAGTCACCTCGAGTGCTTCGCAAGGGAACTCCGGGGGTTCATCGAAAGTGATCATACACTTCCCGACGCACACCGTAGCCTTACCGTGGTCATGAGTATTCTCAGTAACTACACCCCTGAATGCTTGGTGCGTGCCGAGGTGGCTTGTCCGATCGACGCGCTGGCCGATGGGGACGACTACACCAATGAACAGTTTGTTGAAAAATTCCTTCAGGCCTTGCACATTGCCCGGGAAGAACCCTACCGCGCCGTAACCCACAATAAGGGCATTATGAACGGCATAGATGCGGTTGTATTGGCTACAGGCAACGATTTTCGTGCAGTTGAAGCTTGTGCACACGCTTATGCCGCCCGCGATGGTCAGTACCGGAGCCTTACCCAGGCCGAAGCAGTTGATGGACAATTCCGGTTTTGGCTCGACATCCCCCTGGCGCTCGGTACGGTAGGTGGGCTCACGAGCCTTCATCCCTTGGTGCGTGCGTCCCTCGATATGCTCAACAACCCTAATGCAGGTCGACTGATGGAAATTGTGGCCTGTGTTGGATTGGCCCAGAACTTTTCGGCAGTCAAATCACTCGTTACCACGGGGATCCAGAAGGGTCACATGAAAATGCACCTGCTTAATATTCTGAATCAATTGGGGGCCACAGAAATGGAGAAGGAGCGAACCAAAACCTATTTCAGCGATAAAGCGATCAGCTTCCAGGCGGTGGGTGAGTACCTGAAAAAACTGCGTGGACAAACAGCTGTGCAGGTGTTGCACCACATTCACGCCAACTAATTCGGGTGGTCCGCGACTACCATGCCCGCGGTAAATTGCTTCTGACGGGGGAATATGTAGTGATGCAAGGGGCGACCGCCCTGGCTTGTCCCACGCGCCGCGGTCAATCTATGTACATCGCACCCTACCGCCCTGCTTGTATTCACTGGAAGGCGTTTACGCCTCGAGGTGAAGTATGGCTGGAGGCTGAATGGAACTGGTTGGCGGCTGACCGTAATGCAAAGAAGGAAGTCGCTTTACCATTGTTGGAAATGGAAGGTTTTAGGCCGTTGAAACTCATGGACCTCCATCAGAAGGGAACAGGTACTGAGGCTGCCGTTTCCCGCTTAGAATCATGGCTTACAAAAGCGCTGATGCTGTCGCATCAAACCAGCCCTGAACTGTACCATGAGCAGGCAGATCGGGTGATGTCGGAAGGATTTTCGGT
>CAIVQI010000199.1 GCA_903908015.1 uncultured Bacteroidota bacterium | reverse complement strand
TAAATCCCCGGTTCAGTACCTGATTGGGCGGATCGTTCTCTATGAGGTTGATCTGGGGGGTCAGGTCGAGCGAGATGACCGTTTGAGGGGGAATGACAACCGTATTGTCATAGATGGTAGGGTCAGCCGGGGTAAAGACCCGCACACTGCAGGCCGTTGCACCGGAGGTCATCCGAAACGCTATGGGCCTGTCGCTATGTGCCTGGGCCACTTCCGGGGCCACAAACCAAAAGGTCGTGTCGGTCTGGGCAAAAACATTGAAAGAAATTAGGAAATAAACCCAAACCGAACAAACAGCAGTCCTCATGTGTGGCAAACAAAACATGGATGCAAAATACCTCTTAGTCACCATGATACAATCATACTTGAACCACAAAGTGAACAGAAGATCGGTAGTAAGCCCTACTCCCGAATGCCCAGGAGGTCAAATGCAAAGCTGTATTCGCGGGCCACTTCCTTCAGTGACTCAAAACGACCACTGGCGCCGCCATGACCAGCATCCATGTTGGTGTATAAAAACAGCACATTCTTGTCGGTCTTCATGGCCCTGAGGCGCGCCACCCACTTGGCAGGCTCCCAATACTGCACCTGCGAATCATGGAGTCCGGTGGTGACCAGCATATGGGGGTAATTCTTGCGTTCCACTTGATCGTAGGGCGAATAAGACAACATATAGTCGTATTGTTCGCGGATATTGGGATTGCCCCACTCCTGCCACTCAAAAGTGGTGAGGGGTATGCTCTCATCCATCATTGTGCTGATCACATCCACAAATGGAACATCTGCGATGATACCCCGATACAATTCAGGCGCCATGTTCGACACCGCACCCATCAACAACCCACCCGCGCTGCCTCCCTGGGCGAATAATTTATCCTTGGCCACATACCCCTGTTCCTGCAACCAGCGCGAACAATCGATGAAGTCGTTGAACGTATTTTTCTTGTTCAACATCTTGCCCTCCTCGTACCAGCCGCCGCCCATCTCCATGCCGCCCCGCACATGGGCGATGGCAAAAACAAACCCCCGATCAAGTAAGCTGAGTCGATTCGATGAAAAGCGCGCATCCATCGAACTGCCATAAGAACCATAGGCATACAGCCAACCCGGCTGGCCATTCCCCTTTTTAAACCGATCTACACGATACACTATGGAAACAGGAATACGCCGCCCATCGCGCGAAGGTACCATAACCCGCTCGCTTTTGTATCGCGATGGCTCAAAACCCCCAGGCACCTGCTGTTGCTTCATCAGCGTTCGGCGCCTTGCTTTCATATCATAGTCGTATACTGTAGCAGGTGTCGTGAGTGATGTGTAGGAGTAGCGTACCACCTCAGACTCAAACTCGGGGTTGTAGCTGAGGGAAGCGGTGTAAGCGGGCTCATCGAAGGGCAACTCAAATGGGGCTGCGCCCGAGGCTGGAAGAATTCGAATGTGACTCAAACCCTCGCGCTTCTCCTGCAGCACCATAAAGTCGCGAAAATAATCTACGTCCTCCAACAATACATCCGCGCGGTGCGCCACTACGTCCACCCAATGTTCTGGCTGTGTACGGTTCAGCGGCGCCTTCACCAATCGGAAGTTGACAGCCTGCTGGTTCGTGTAGATCATCCAATGATCGCCTCCGGCATGGTCCACCCGATATTCAACCCCATCACGAAGCGGGGCGATTGGACGAGGTTTCGCTCCAAATCCGGCAACAGATGCATCCAAAATGTGAACAAGGGAGGCATCAGTACGGTCGGATGTGATCATGATGTACTGACGCGATTTACTCTTGCCAACAGAACAGTTGAGTGTCGGCTCCTTCTCCTCATAAACCAATGCATCAGTCGAAACAGCCTTACCCAACGAATGGCGCATCACCTTGTTCGTACGCAGCGACACCGCCTCGGGCAGAGTGTAATAAAAGGCCGTGGCATCGGTCGACCATTCAACAGCCCCACGGGTATGAGGTATGCGATCGGGCAACCAGGTATTGGCCGATAAATCTCTAACCCTGATTTCATAAAAATTGCGGCCCACCGTGTCCACCACCACCGCCGCAAAACGATGGTCGTCGCTCACCGACAAGAAGAAACTCAGGTATGCCTGTCCCTTCCCCAATTCGTTTCCATCAACCAATACCTCCTCTGCACCCTCCATGCTGCCTTTGCGGCGCACGTAAATAGGATATTCTCCACCTTTCACATAACGAACGTAGTAGAAATAATCACCCCGGCGTACAGGTACGCTTTGATCGTCCTCCACAATCCGCCCCTTCATCTCTGCAAACAGCTTCTCCTGTAGCGGCCGTGTATGCGCTGTCATGCTGTCGTAGTAGGCATTCTCGGCTTCCAAATAGGCGATAACTTCCGGATTTTCCCGCTCCCTTAACCAATAATAGGGATCGGAACGCTTGTGACCATGCGCCGAAACCAACTCATAAGGCTTCTCAGAGGCCTTTGGCGGCACCAAGTCGGGAAATTGGGTAGATGTATTCATCTTTGTTTGACAAGAACCGGCCATCAACATGAAAAAAAGCAAGAACAAAGCGGGATTTATGCGCATAACTGGGAATTTAGACATCAAATCGGATCCCTTGGGCAAGTGGAAGGCGGGTTGAATAGTTGATGGTATTGGTTTGCCTGCGCATATAAGCCTTCCAGCTATCGGAGCCCGATTCGCGCCCCCCACCGGTCTCCTTCTCGCCGCCAAATGCACCCCCAATCTCGGCCCCCGAGGTGCCAATATTCACGTTGGCTATGCCACAATCGCTACCGGCAGTCGACAGGAACAACTCCGCCTCACGCATATTGAGGGTAAATATGGCTGATGATAATCCCTGCGGCACGCTATTTTGTATGGCTATGGCCTCATCAAGTGAATCGTAAGGCATGATATAGAGTATTGGCGCAAAAGTCTCATGCTGAACAATGGCGTAATGGGGCTTGACCTCGGCAATACACGGCTTGACATAGCAACCTGATTCGTATTCCCCTTCAGAGAAAACGCCACCTTCCACGAGAAAGGTCCCACCCTCCTGGCGCACCGCCTCAATGGCTTTTTTGTAGGCCTGAACCGCCAAAGAATCGATGAGTGGCCCCACATGGTTGTGCTCGTTGAGGGGGTTTCCAATCCGCAATTGACCATAGGCTTTAACGAGGCGTTGCTTCATTTCATCATAACGTGATCGGTGGATGATCAGGCGTCGGGTGGTGGTGCAACGCTGACCGGCCGTACCCACAGCCCCAAAGACTGAACCTACGATGGCCAAATCCAAATCGGCTTGCTCGCTGATGATGATGGCGTTGTTTCCCCCCAATTCCAATAGGCTGCGGCCAAGTCTTCGGGCAACCGCCTCACCGACCAATTTTCCCATACGGGTGCTTCCTGTAGCGGAAACCAATGGAATGCGCTCGTCGGATGAGATCCACTCACCTACCTTATGGTCGCCTACCACCAAACACGACAGTCCCTCCGGCGCACCAAAGGAACGAAATACGTCGGTCAATAGATTCTGACAGGCAATGGCCGTGAGGGGGGTCTTCTCCGATGGCTTCCAGATACAGACATCACCACACACCCAGGCCAACATACTGTTCCAACTCCAAACTGCCACGGGGAAATTGAAAGCTGAAATAATGCCCACCACACCCAGTGGATGCCATTGCTCATACATTCGGTGGGCAGGGCGCTCAGAATGCATGCTCAATCCGTAAAGCTGGCGTGACAAGCCCACCGCGAAATCGCAGATATCAATCATTTCCTGTACCTCTCCCAGGCCCTCCTGTAAGCTCTTACCCATCTCATAACTCACCAACCTACCCAATGGATCCTTGAAATCCCGTAGTTTTTGACCGACCAGACGCACCAGTTCCCCGCGCCGGGGTGCAGGCACCAATCGCCATTCCTGAAAGGCTTGTACAGCCATTTTCATTGCTTTTTCGTAGTCGCTCCGGTCTGCCTGATAAACGCTTCCAATAAGCTCACCATCGACTGGTGAATGCGACTCCAACAAGGCACCACCTGATTTCCAACCACCAATTCCCGTGTGAACACCATGGCTGATGGGAGAGATTCCCAGCACATCCAAAACATGCTGCATTTCTTTTCTCAATGTTTGTTTTGACATAAAGTTGTTATTGAATTACATCCTGAAATTGCGCACAAGATCGTGCGGATTGAGCCTTTTTAGGTCGATCGACCAGCTGAAATACTCGTACCACTTCGGAATTCGGCCATTGCTCAAAAATCCGGGCCTGAGTTCCTCAGTGGCAGCGAGTTGACCGTTGAGCCTGATCAGGCCATTGAACACCGACAAGGACAAACCAACCTCGCCCATATAGCCTCGGTAGTTCATCAAAATCGGCCTCCACGCGTCATCAGTTCCTACTTGAACACTATCCATCGAACCGGTATGGGCCATGCCGGCATAGACCTCCAAAGGGAAACGGGGAACGGTGATGACCCAATTGGTGGCCAACAGCTGGGTAGCAATACGCGTATTCTGCAGCGCGGTAACCCATTGAGGATTCATCACAGAGCGCAATCCAGCATCGCGCGTCGACACCTGACGGAGATTCAATGGTATGGGTCCACTTTGCGCATCCCCAATCTGTCGTCCATAGAAGATCTCGCGGCAACCATAATCCAACCAGCCCGTGATTCCGCTTCCATAACCCAAAAATCCAATGGGATTGTATGGATCGGATACCTGGGCCAGGCCGGCAAACCATCGATGGGCCAAATAGGCCCGATTGCCACGGGTTTTGTAGAACCATTTGTGTGAGACCGACGCACTCAAACGGGAATTGACACCCCCTTTTTCCTGGAACAGTCCGCTTAACGTTCCCCATTCCACATGAGCCTGCCAGCGGAGGCTGTGTACCAAACCAGGATGCTCCGATTTATAGCCAATATACCCCATCAATAATTGTGGATTATGGGTCTGGGGGAGGACATCCATGGTGTGTATGGGAAATAGGGTGCGCCATGGACTACCCAAGACGCCTACAGAAAGTTGGCGGATGCGTCGGACCGACAAGCTTTCCTCGCGTAGCTTTAAGTGGGCCGATATTTCCCACCGAACGTCTGGTGAAATACCCATGCCAAACTGATAGTTGGTGTAGCGGGAGAGGTCGCCCCGCAATTGGCACTCGGAAAAAACACCTGCCCTTGGCCGCAGCATCTGCCGCACCGAGGCTTGTCCCACCAAACTGCCTGATTTCACCCCAAAAGCGGGCATCAAGGCGTATTCAAAATTCCGCGGAAAAATGGGCGGCGTCATCAACGCCAAGCCAACCATTGCACCGTCCGTGCGGTTGGTGCCCACCACGGGCAACAACCACAGCCGGTTGCGTGCGGCATCGAGGCCTGGCATTAAGCGAAGCCCTGGCAAAGCAGGAAAAAGCGCCCCAACTGCCGCCTGAGAACGCTCACGAAAGGCTAAGGGCATTCGAAGATTGGGGTCCAATACAAATTCAGTCGCCCGGTCATTCAGGTTGACGTCAAATGTCTGGCGGCCACTCATGGGTTCATACCACTCTTGGCGCATGACCTCACCTCGTTCATTCAAAGCGGCCAACAAAAAGGGTGTCCTGCTGCCCATGCCCTTCACCCGCACACGGTAGCGAAAAGTGGGGGATGCGTTGCTCAGTGCTTCCTTCCCTTTCGGGACTTTGAGCGCAACCACACGCCCAAGGCGGTAGTCGACCACACTTTGACCTTGCAACCGATCGGTAAACCACCACTCCGTAGCCCGTCCACCTCCAGCCCTTTGCAGTGCTGATTGCAAGGAAACCTTCATATCGGCTGGTGAAGGATGACGAAATTTCCATTCCTCATAATAAGCCTGCATCATTTGATCAAAGCGTTCACGGCCCAGATAGGCATCGAGGTAATTGAGTTCCAATGCGGTCTTTTTGTAGACCAAAGTGCCATAGGTCTCCGAGTCGTAGTCGGTGGAGGCCGACGACCACAAGGCGGCTTCTCGTCCGCGTCGGCACGACAAAAGCCATGTCAATTGATCTCCATCCACATTCGCCAAACCCAATCGCTCAACCAATTTCCCTGATCCTAGTCCCAACGGATTCGAATCGTACGCAAAGCGTTGTCTCATATAACGACTTTCATAATAGGAATTGAATCCCTCATCCATAAAGGGGTGATCACGCTCATTGGAGGCCAGAATGCCGTAAAACCAATTGTGTCCCACCTCATGGGCAATCACCAACTCGAGCATGCGTGCACTATTGACCCCAGCAATCACGGTGATTGTGGGATACTCCATGCCTCCACCGGCAGATAAAGCCCCATCTACAGCCGTACAGGTCGACCAGGGGTAATCGCCCACCCAAAGAGAGTAGTAGTAGACCGAACTATCGACATAAGCCGATGCATCTTTCCACAATTTACTGCTTCGGGTGAAGAACACCGCGGTTCTAACTGTTCGGCCGCTGTGGGGGAGGCGTACCTGGCTTTGTCGGACGTAGTAATCGGGCCCACAGAACCAGGCAAAATCATGGGCGTTTTCGAGGCGGTAGTGCAAGGTCTTGCGCCTCCCTGAACCCGCCTGATCTGTAGTGTTTTTGATTTTCGGAAAACTATCGAGCGCCCAGCAGGCGGCCGATAGGGAATCGAGCCAGGCTTGCTCCGAGGCGGTTTGAAGTTCACCCGAACCGGCCACCCGAAAATGAGCAGGAACGGTAATTTGGACGTCAAAATCCCCAAACTCGGAGTAAAATTCACCCAAATCCAGGTACGGCATCGGGTGCCATCCGTCGCGGTCATATACTGCAGGCTTCGGATACCACTGGCACAGTTGGTATTGTCCACGGTCGCGACCCAGACGAGAAAAATTGCCCGGAATCTGCACCCTGAATGGCGTGGTGATCGATATACGTGCACCAGGCAGTAGTGGCTTAGCTAACCAAACAATGGCTACATCAATCGTATCTGGCAACAATGACCAACGCAAGGGCTCAGCACCCGAACGAAAATCAAGACTATCAATTCCCCCCCTCAAACTATCGGGTGATGAATAAAAATCCCAAGAACCTGCTGCGGCCTTTTGGCGGGCAAAAGCTGTTTGGTTGTTGCGGTAGGCATTGGGCCAAAGGTGAAAATAGATGTAAGTAAGTGTATCGGGCGATCGATTCTCGTAAAACATCTCCATTCGTGCACACAAACGATGCCCCACCTCGTCCAATTCAACCTCAATTTCGTAATCGACCCGCTGTTGAAAGTAGGGCCGAGTCACTACCCCCTCCAAACCACACCCGGCATGAGGTGACCTATGCCCGTCATGCGCAGCCAAAGCGTGTCCCGGTGCCATTCCTATCAAACAACCCATGATTCCGGTGTAAAACAAGTGTTTCATCAAATTTCTCACCATAATTCTCTAATTGAAAACAATGCAAATATATTAGAATCTTTGGGTATTATGTATTACAAGGTACTAAAAATTCAATGCTACGTGGGTCGGCCATTCAATCATCGTCGAATGGTGTCAGTGGCGATGCCGAATTAGATGGGGACCAAGTAAGCTCTGGATGCTCCGCGAGGAATGCCTCTCGCTCAGTTTGTTGCCTGGCCAAAAAGCGTTGGTGTGCGGGCGTCTCAGGAAAACGCGCCCTATGGCGGGCGGCTTGTGTGAACCGTAGGGCATGTTCTGACAGTTCCTGTGCCCTCGGCCCCAGACAATGCGCCACAAATAGATCAATCACCTCCCGAGTGGCTGCATGGTTGGGGTGAATGAGATCTATATCATACCAGCGGTGGTCGCGCAACACATCGATGACCCATTCATACGCCGGGAAATAATAAACATCTTCGATTTGTTCGGTCAGTCGATGAGCCAATTCGAGTAAGCGCGCCTTACTCCGGTTATTATCGATTAAACCATCTCGCGCATGGCGCACCGGGCTCACCGTAATCAATACCTGAAGGCCCGGGTTCACACATCGAACTGCACGTATGGCGTCAGCCAACGCATCAAAAAGTGTCTCAACCGCTGGCAGTTGTCGTTCAAACTCCCCAGCTGCTGCCCGATGGTTGTTGGCCACCGGAGCGCCCGTTTCGCAACGCACATACCTAAAAGCCGAACCCAGTGTAAGAATAAGTGTACCCGCACGCTGTAGGGCAGATTGACCTTCCTGAACGGCCTCCAACTGCAATGCGTGCGCCGTTTGTGCATCTGGATGCGAAAAACGACTGTGAAATTCCCAAGAGTGCCATACATCATTCAAAAAAACGAGCTCATCTACCTGAGGAGGAGTTCCCTTCAAAAGCATATGGATATGGCGTGCAATCGCGCTTGGGTCAAACAAAATACCCGTGGGGTTATGCCAAACCCGAAACATTCGGTCCTTCAAAGCCTCCCCCACATGCCTCGTGAAGCATGATCCCATCAGCAACACGGACTCCGAATGCTCCAATAACCGACCGCTATAATGATAGCGCAAATCCAGCACGTGTTTCACCACGCAAAAATACGTCTAACTCGCAATGGCAACAAAAAACAGTTCAAGGATAATACAGCTGAATGCGCCCAAGATCAAAGTCCGTATAAACACTTACGAAACCTACAAGACCAAAGTCCGTATGAACGATTACAAAAACTAACGAATCAGATTAATCACACCTTTGGTAGACACCTTCTGGCCCACGCAATTATTCTGTCGGATTTCATAAGGATAAACACCGGGATCGTAGTTCTTTCCATCCCAGGAAACCCTAAGCCCGGAATCCTGGTGAATCAGCCGTCCCCAGCGATCGAATATTCTCAGTTCCAT
>CAIVQI010000198.1 GCA_903908015.1 uncultured Bacteroidota bacterium | reverse complement strand
TCTTTGTTCGGGGTGCAAATGCTACATGCCGATCTTTGTTCGGGGTGCAAATGCTACATGCCGATCTTTGTTCGGAGTGCAGATGCAACATGCCGATCTATGTTCGGAGTGCAAATGCTACATGCCGATCGCTTAAGGTCCGGGTAGGGAAAGGCTGCCATTGACATCACCTGTAGCCCGCACACGCAGGACAACAGGGGCCGGTACGCTGGTCATCAAATTCAGGCTTTGAGGATCCCAAACCCAGTCGGGACGAACGAATGTGCTCCGCTGGGAGGTATATCGCTGCGCTATATGCAGGGCATCAGTTGCGTTGACACTTTGGGTGGCATTCACGTCAGCCGCCTTGAAAGACAGGCTATCCAAGGTCTGCATGCCGCCAAAGTACCGCAATACCCATAGGGCGTCGGTCGCATTCACCCCACCCCACAGGAGGGGGGAGGTAAGCTCGAGCGTATAGATGAGCCCTAGGGGAGGCACGGGCAATTGAAACGAGCCGGAGGTGCCGCTCAAGGTGCTCCATTGAACCCCCGAAGTGGCCACACCACGGATTGTCCATCCCGGTAGGGGCGACTGCGCGGGATGACCATAAACAAGCTGACCTGTTAGGGCAGCGCACAGGCTGTCGCGACAAACAGCGTTGCGGTATAAAAATGAGGGCGCCACACCCGCAGGGGTGCTCACCACGCAGGCCGACGAAACCCAGTTTATGGCAGCAAGCCCCGCCTGTGTCCTGCGCATGATCAAGTGGATGAGCGGGGCCAGGCCACTCCACGTCAGAGGCTGTGATAATTGACCCACCAGCCTCCGTACGCCGTTTCCCGCAGGCATGAGCTGTACTGAAAGTCCCGACAGCCCGGAATGCGCGGTTTGGATGCCCAAAAACGCCAGTTTTGTGCT
This sequence comes from uncultured Bacteroidota bacterium, assembly GCA_903908015.1. Lineage (GTDB taxonomy): Bacteria > Bacteroidota > Bacteroidia > UBA7662 > UBA7662 > F1-60-MAGs140. Next base: position 2,476 of record CAIVQI010000198.1, on the reverse strand, counting down.
GTCGAATGCCAATTCCAGCTGAAACCCGCTTAGGCTTCCCTCCAGGTCGAGGCGAACGGGGATCATCACACTATCCCCTACGCACCCCGCCGGTGGATCATCTAAAATTAAGCGGTTGGGCAGTACAATTTGTTGCACATAAGCCGGGGGGCCCGTACAAAATGCCATAAACTGCCAGTCAAAGATGCCTCCAAATGCCCAACCCCCTCCTGCGGCAGGTAAATTGGTGCTGTCCACCACACAATCATTCAACATAGCATAAGGAAAACGCGTGCCTCCATGGCTCATCCAAAGTGGGGCGCTGCCCTGATTGGCCACAAAGCGAATGCGGAAAGTGCCCGAGTCGAGGAGCAAGGCAATGGGTATTGCATGTGATCCGGCACCTGGAATCTGCCAATTGAGCTGGGCAATGAGAACGGGGTTCTGGTAGTTGGTAAGCCATACCTCCAAAACACCATGTGCGGCGCCCAGACTGCGTACACTTGCCCAATCCCACCGCATAGGACGGGTAATTCGCACGAAATAGTCGATGCCCTGTGGGGGCAAAGCCATATAAACTCCAGGGTAGGCTTGTGAGTCGGGCAGGAAGGGGCCCGGACTCAGATCGAAAAGATAAGCGTTTGCAGCTTCCTGTGCGGTGTAGGTCACCGAACGTGGGGCTGGCGGGGCGTTGAAGCGGGTGCCTTGATGAACAAAGATGCCTGAAGTGCCCGGGGCGCGCCACAATATATTGTTGCTGGCCAGAGAAGGAGTTGCCCGCAACAGCGCATTGCTGTCGGCACGTACCGTGGCGGAGGTTGTGGCGGGTATGCCCACAACCGGACAAGGCACAAAGGAGTCGGAGAGGGTCACAACAATCTCTGGACTGTAAGCCGTACAAAACCAGCCGGCATTCAGGGGTTTCACGGAGATGCGGTAGGTGAATTGGGGCCGCAATGTTGGTCCTGTGTATAAAAATGAAGTGTCTCCATGTTCCACCATCCATTCGGCCACGGTTCCGGTCGGCCTGCGTATGCGCACCGCATATTTTTGAGCACCGGGCACGCGCCGCCAGCGGATGTGCAGCCAGTTTGCAGGGTGGCCCGAACTGCTGTCGGGGGGATAGACCACTTGTGTGCCACCGGCCAGTGAGTCGAATGGCGAAACGGCAGGGGTCAGCAGATAAGCCCGGGAGGCTGTCGGACCAGAAAGGGTGGCACGCATGGCCTGGGTTTGTTCGCCCGAAAAGCGATTCGCACACAAGTCATACGAGTAACTCATGTAGAGCGTTTCATCGGGGTTGAACATGTCGGAATTGATATCCAGCAATCCGGTTGGTTCAGGACAATTCCACCGATCGTCGCGGTAGTCGGCCCGGGTGTCGCAGAACCGGTCACCCGCGGTCCCGCAGTTGGCGGAATAACGGGGTGGGGGCTCCTGCGGATTGCGCGTCACCCTTTCGGCTCCGAAGGCAGCAGGCTGTGCAGCAGTACCGTCGAAGGGATGGGGCAAATTCAGAAAATGCCCTAATTCATGTGCCAGGGTGGTGTTGCCCAAGCCAGAACAGGCCATTCCCATATACACGGCTCCCTGCCGGAGGGGGTCGTTGGGCATGCCTGTATAAGGATAATTGGCAAACCCGCATAGGCCCATTACGCTAAGATTCACGAAATACACATTAATTCCCCGGGCCACATTGTGTTGGTTATTGAGGGCGAAAGACGTCTGGTAATCAGGTAAATTGTAGTAGAACGTACTTCTGATGTAGTTGATGTTGCCCTTCAAATAGAATTGAAGTCCCGACGGCCTGAATTTGTCGTTGAGTTCGCACAAGATTTGTAATAGGTTGGATAGTTCCATTGCCCCACTACCATCGTCGCGACTCAGCAGATGTATGCTTAAGGGCAGGTAATAGACCGGCTCGGGCCACTCAGGTTGCTGCCCTCCAATCAAGCCAAGGGCACGCATTTGTTCAATCCATTCCAGATTTGTAGCGGGCGCCGCGCCAGTACCACAAGGTAAGTTGGGAATTGCGGGCGCCTGTGCAGATGTTTGCTGCTGGTTAATTAGGATGGCCAGCATCAAACAATACAATCCGAAGCGTAGAATGATACCCATCCAAAAATATTTTCGTAAATATACCGAATGTGATGGCAGGGCGAAGGCATCAACGCCTCTTGTTTTGTTGGCTTCAGGCTTCCGCACGGACAGAAACGGTATTCACCCCTTCCACAGGCGCCAGGCCGCTTCGGCTTGTTGTTCGAGCATCGCTAGGCCCCCGCATACCCGTAGGCCGCAGTTAAGCGCCTCCTGCATCAGCGGGGTAACGTAAGGGGTGTACACCAGATCGTAGAGCAGCGCACCGGGGGCACAGCTGCGGAGGTCCAGGGGCACGCGCTGATGCGCAAAGCCGGGGTCCATCCCCAGGGGGGTACAATGCACGATGAGGTCGTAGGCTGCTAGCGAGCGTTCGCTTAATTGTGGGTAGGTGTACAAG
>CAIVQI010000197.1 GCA_903908015.1 uncultured Bacteroidota bacterium | reverse complement strand
ATTCTTGGGTGCAGGAGGCGGAACCAAAGTGGGGGAAACAAGGCAGGGATCAACAGCGCTGCATAACCACCCGGCAAGACCGGGACATCATCCATGCTCCTCAGTCGGTGGAAGGGGCGTGCACCGTGCACATGATGGTCGCTGTGTCGACTCAAATCATACAGCAGAAATCGGCTAAACCAGGTGTCGCTCTGCCAGGAAGTGCGATACGCCACACGGGCATCATCGGGTCGAACCAGTCCGTAATGCTCCAAATAATTGGTGTACTCCAACAATACATTCGAGGTTAGGGCCGACAAAAGCCATGCGGCAGCGGCCATCAAACCCAAGGCCCATCCACATACTGCCAGAAGGACAATAAACACGATAACCTGGCGCACCACATAATTACGGAACCCATAGGGAAGCAGCCCCTGCTTTCGGGCCGCGTCCGCCTCAAGTTGAAGGGCTTCTGAGAATTGTCCACCCAAACTCCTGAACAAAAAAGCATAAAAACCCTCCCCATATCGTGCCGTAGCGTGATCACGACGAGTGCCTACATAGCGATGGTGCACCCTCAGGTGATCCACAAAGAAATAAGGGTTGGCTTGCAGCAAGAGTAGAAAATTGCCAGCGGCTACAGATTTTCGGTCGGAGCGGTGTATAAACTCGTGTGCGGCAACGATCGACACGGTACCCCCGTGGAAACCTGCCGATAATGCACCCAGAACCAGATGCCATCCCTGTATGGCACCGCTGGCCGCTGCCCAAATCAGCGAACCCAGAACAAGCAATGTGGCCGGAAGCGATAACCAAAGAATCAAATTCGGCAAATCTGACTCAGGTGCCTCATCGTTGCCCCGCGATTGCGGCAACAACCATTCGGCCAGACCTAGAAATACCACCACAAAGACCAAATTAAGTGCAGCCCACGCACCACCCAAAATGAAGCCCACCACGCAGAGCATCGTAGGAACATAGGCAAAAAAGTAGGAGAGGTTTCGGGCATGCAGCATATTGGCGAGTCATGATTACGCGGATCAACCTTGAAAGTTACAAAAGAAATCCGATAGTTTGTTGGCCAATACTTCTGAAATGGACTGATACGACTCGGTCGACCAGCCTGCGATATGTGGACTCACGACAACATTGGGAAGGGCAAACAAGCGCGACATGAGGATATTGTCCCATTTTTGGGGGTCCTCTACGGGCAAAACATCCAAACAAGCCCCTCTAAGTCGACCCGACTCCAAGGCAGCAACGGCATCTTCTAACACAACGATGTCGCCACGCGAAGCATTCACGAGAATCGGTTGCTTCAAACAATGATGCAAAAAGGCATGGTCGACCCAAGAACGTGTTTCCGTAGATAATGGAATGTGTAAGCTAACAATATCTGCTTGTTGGAGCAAGTGTTCTAAGGCACACTCATGAATCCCCTCTGAAGAAAATCCATGGACATACTTGTCGTAGGCCAAAACCCTACAGCCCAAATGTCCAAGTAATGCGGCCGTGGCCGACCCATTGTTTCCAAATCCAACAATCCCCGCAGTTAAACCCCTCATTTGCCGGCCCCTATTGCCTTCTCTATCCCAAATGCCCGATCGAACCTGGGCGTCCGATTGGGGGATGCGGTTGAGCAGACCGAGCAACATCCCTACCACATGTTCTGCCACGGCGATGCGATTCCCCTCCCCTGCATGCAATAGAGTGATGCCCTGAGCCAGGGCCGCTGATTGATCGATGTTGTCGAGCCCCGCACCTGCACGGGCGATTAATTTTAGTCGCGGCAGCGCTGAAAGACATGGGGCATCCAGAATAATTTTACTGCGAAGCAATAGACCATCGAAATCAAACAAATGAGCATAGACCTCTGTGGCTGAAAAATTTGGCCTGTACACGCATTCCAAATCCGGAATATGACTCAGTCTGTCGAACAAGACAGGATGAACATCGTCCACTACCAACAACCGAAAAGATGCAAATCGCTTGGAATTGTTTGGGGAATTCATAGCGGATGAATGTTACTCAAAGTCATAAAAGCAACGCTTAACTCATTATTCAAAATTCAGGAAATATTCAAAATTCAAGAAATATTCAAAAATTCATAAAAAAAGCCACATGGATGTGCACAAAAAAGACAAAAAGAGGGGAAACAAAGTCTACAATAGAATAAGTGAAGATCAAGTGGATACGAAGTGCCGGACTGAATAACGCACAATCGTCTGGATATTATTAGGATGTATTCTGTATAAATTGATCTAGGTCGCGGGTAAGCGCCACAAACATGTCAACCGATAGTTGCTCCGCACGCAAATCCATGAGTTGAAGTGAATCGGGGTAACCGGCAGGCAAAACCGTTTTTAATGCATTACCCAACCGTTTGCGCCTCTGGTTGAATCCGGCCTTCACCAGTCGGCGCAGCAGTGATTCATCGCAGTCGGCGGGTTGAGGCAGTCGTTGCAGGCGAATCACGCCCGACTTCACCTTTGGAGGCGGGTTAAACACCCCTTCATTCACCGTAAACAAATATTCTGCCCGGTAGTAGGCCTGAGTGAGGACACTTAAGATACCATAAGTCTTGTTGCCTGGCGGGGCGCAGATGCGCTGGGCCACTTCGCGTTGAAACATCCCGCACATTTCAGGGATGTAGTGCTTCTGTTCGAGCACCCTGAACAGTATTTGGCTGCTGATGTGATAAGGAAAATTACCCACCACCCCAATTTGATGGGCTGTGACCGCCGCTCCAGTGGCGTTTGGCGCGTTTGTCAATGCCGGTGACACAGGAAGATGGAGCGGTGAATTTTTGTGTTCTACATTCAGGAGATGGGGATTCACTGCGTCTCTCTCCAGCTGACCAAGATTACACACCAATCCCGCCAATTCCAAACGAAGAAAATCACCCAGAATAGCGCCAGGGTCAATCTTCATCTGATGGATGAGGTGCGCGATCGATTGTTCATCGACCTCCGAAAGCCACAACCGATAGGGCAAACCGAGCAATTCCCGAGTGAGGATCCCCGTTCCCGCGCCCACCTCAATCAGGTGATGATAAGCCCCAAAGCCCGTTAACCCGCCCGCTATTCGGGCTGCAGTTCCCGTATCGGTAAGGAAATGTTGGCCCAGGTGCTTTTTGGGCCGAACATGAAGAACCAATGAAGCCCCACCACCTGCGGACATACGGGGTGGGCGAGACTTAGCGCTGGGGTGACTGCTGCGGTTTGAGCGATGATTCAAGACGCCGCAAAATAGGTGTTATCGCCTTCAGGCGGGCTGAACACCCACTGAGGGGGCGGTTTTTTCTACGCCAAATGTGGCCCGTTCAAGTTTGCGCATAAGAAAACGGCGACGAACCTGATTCCTGTGCGTTATGTAATATAACACAGGTACAAAAACCAAGGTAAGAAAAGTAGCGAAGCTGAGCCCAAAAATGATGGTCCAGCTCAAAGGACCAAAAAAGGCAACACTATCTCCCCCAAGGTAAATGCCCGGGTTTAATTCAGAAAGCAGCTTGCCAAAATCCATATTGAGGCCTACTGCCAGTGGCACAAGCCCCAGCACTGTCGAAAATGCGGTCAGCAAGACCGGTGCCATACGGATTTTCCCTGCTTCAATGATGGCTTCCCGTACACTGATACGCTTTTCCTTCAGCAGCAGATCGGTAAACTCCACCATCAAAATCCCGTTTTTCACCACGATACCGGCCAAAGCCACCAATCCGATGCCCGACATCACCACCGACATATTCATGCCAGTAGCCACAAAGCCCAACAGAACCCCGATGATACTCAATACGATTCCACTCATAATGATCAAAGTTTTGTTGAGCGAATTGAATTGAACCACCAAAATCAGAAAGATGAGGCCTATGCTGATCAGGAGGGAGCGTGACAGGAACGCAGCAGCCTCGGCCTGCTCCTCTTGTTCGCCCGTAAGCACCACCGAATAGCCTTCTGGTGCCGGGAAGCCCTCCAAAGCCTCTGTAATTTCCGCTACAACTTCATTGGCGGTATAGCCACTGAGCACGTTCGAACTGATCGTAACCACCCGCTTCTCGTTTTTGCGGCGAATAGAGCCATAGCTGTTGCCATATTCGAGGGTGGCAACCGACGACAAGGGGATTTGCCGAATGGCCCCACCGCTGTTCATGTCACGGAAGGTGATCCGCGCATTGATCAAGCGATCGGCCTGACTCCGACTCAAGGCATCGTAACGCAATTGAATCGGGATTTCGTCATTTCCCACGCGCAACTGGCTCACCTCCTTACCAAAAACGGCTGCCCGAATTTCAGAACCGATTTGGGCGGTGCTAATTCCCTCACGTTGTGCGCGCTCCCGATCAACCTTAATGGTCATCACCGGTTTGTTGAGCTCCAAATTGCTCTTCAGTTCTTCAACCCCGGCAATGTCCAGTGAGTCAAGATACTTCTTCAACTGCACAGAAGTTGCCGCCAAAATGCTGAAATCATCCCCCGCAATTTCAATGTTGATCGGTTTACCCGTTGGAGGCCCCCCACGTTCTTGATCGACCGACACCTCCAGCCCGGGCAGATCACGTACTGCCAAACGGATCGAATCGAGAAGCGGTTTTGTGGAAACGCCATTGCGACGAGCATACTCTACCATGGCCACCGTCACCTTGGCCTTATTGGTAGCAGCCGCTTGATCACCGGCCATCGGATCGCCAGCTCCTACCGTTACGTTCGCGATGACCGACTCCACCAAGGGGTTGTTCTTTCCGAGTACTCGGGCCACCTTAGCCTCAACCACGCGCGTGAGTGAATCGGTGTAGCGCTGATCGGAGCCCACAGGCGTACTCAAATAAACGTACACGAAATTGGGATCACCGCTGGGAAAAAAATCGACCTTCAAACGGCCGTTTTTGGCGGCCCATCCTGTAATTAAAAAGGTCATGGGCAACAGCAGCACCATGCCAATGGCGATTTTTATGGGGTTACGGCCCTTCAGGCAGATGCGTAAAAAACGGTCGTAGGCCGACTGAACCGTGGGCCAGAGGCGATCTTGGAAACCCATAATCAGGGGCGTAAAGACATAGCGGTTTGTCCACAGCAGCAAGGCCACCACGATCAGGAAATTAGCCAGACCCGGCGACCCCATCAGGTGTCCCACAAGTCCAGCGAGCACCAAACCGCCCGAAACCAAGTACAGGGATTTGTTGCGCCGTTTCATCTGGGCCATACTCGGATGACGAACTTCTGGCTTCATGAATTGAACCGCAAAAGCTGGATTAATCAAATAGGCCACGATCAAAGATGCACTAAGGGTCAGAATGAGGGTGATGGGCAAGAAGAACATGAACTTTCCGACCACCCCGTTCCAGAATGCCAGGGGCAAGAAAGGCGCAATGGTGGTGAGGGTACCTGCCAATACGGGCATGAATACCTCACCTGCAGCCTCCTTAGCCGCCTTGTCGATCCGTTTTTTGCCATTGGCGAACAATCGGTGCGTATTCTCAATCACCACAATAGCATCATCGACCACTACCCCCAGAGCCATCAGGAGGGCAAACAGCACGATCATGTTCATGGTAAAGTCAATTCCTGGCATAATGAGGAATGCCAAGAAACTCGACAGGGGCACGGAGAGGCCAACAAACATGGCATTTGTGGTGCCCATAAAGAACATCAAAACCAGAGTCACGAGCAAAAATCCAATGATGATGGTGTTGGTGAGGTCGTGAACAGTGGTGCGCGTGCGTGTACTTTGGTCGCCCGTTATGGTAATCTTCAGCTCGTCGGGGAATCGCTTTTTTGCCTCTGCCAAACGGGCATTGATTTCATCAGAAGTGGAAATGAGGTTTTCTCCCGAACGTTTGATCACATTCAGCGTGAGCACGGGCTGTCCGTTGAGGCGGGCAAATGATTCTTGTTCCTTGTATCCGTCGATAATCACGGCAATATCCCTTAAATAGACCCCGGCACCCGACATCGAGGTCACATAGATGCCCCCGATTTCGTCGGCCCGTTCAAATTCACCGTCCACGCGGATGGAACGTTTCATTTGCCCGGTATTGATGGCGCCACCAGAAATGGTCATGTTTTCAAACCGGATGGCACGTTCGATGTCGTCCATTGTGAGTTTGGCCGCCTGCATCTTAAACATGTCCACATCCACTTGCACTTCCCGGTCGAGGACGCCTACAAGGTCCACTCGGTTTACTGTTTTTACGCCCTCAATGAGGTCTTGTATGTCTTCAGCGTAGGTTTTTAATCGACTCAACTCAAGGTTCCCCGACACATTCACATTCATGACCGGAATTTCCGAAAGGTCAACATCGATCACATTGGGGTCTGCAGGCAAGTCAGTAGGCAGGTCGGGGCGGGCTTTATCGACCGCATCCTTGACCTTTTGCTTGGCCTCTGCGATGTCTACCTCTGTACCGAACTCCACAACCACGCTCGAAAAGTCCTGAATCGAAGTTGAAGTCAGCTTTTTGATGCCTGTTATGCCTTTGATTTGTTTTTCCAGGGGTCTTGTCACCAAATTCTCCATGTCGGCTGGGGAGGTTCCGGGATACACCGTGCTCACGTAGAGGGTTGGAATCACAATTTCGGGGAATTGCTCTTTTGGGATGCTCTCATAGGTCGTGACCCCCGCGAAAATCAGGATGGCCGTGATGATGAATATGGTGAATCGGTTGTCGATTGCCCAATTGCTTGGGCCGAATCCTTTCGGTTGTTCTCCTGCAGTCATGGCGCGCTTAATTGGGGTTAGAAATACGTATGGCTTGTCCGGGCGCCACATCGAGGTATCCAACGGTAATCAATCGGTCACCTGCTTGTAGACCATCCAGTACCTCACAAAAGCCCTCATAGCTGCCCCCGAGTTTTAGAATCCGCTTTTCGGTCACCCATTGTTTGCCTTGAGCCACAGCCACCAACGCAAAAGCGTCTTGTTCTGATCTTTGAATTAGATTCACTGGGATACGGATGGCTTTCGGGTTGTTGTAATCGCGTATTTTCATCACCACCACCATATTGGGGTTGTAGCGACCACTTGCTGGCAGATCTGATTCAACCCTAAATGTGCGGTTGATGGCGTTGATGTTGCGTGCCACATAACTTAAGCGGCTGTCCTCCTCGCGGTTGTAGTCCTTGAACAAGAGCCTCACAGCGTCGCCTGACCGTACTTTGGCGATGTAAGTCTCCGATAATTCAGCCACTACCCGCATATCATTGTAGTTCACAACCCGCACGGCGGGGAGGCCGGGACTAACCGCTTGGCCGATTTTCAGAAACACATCGTCGACCGTGCCGTCGACGGGAGCCTTGATGCGGGTCATATCGATTTGGGTCTCCAAGGTTGAACGACGGGCGACTAACGCCTCATATTGTGTTTTTTGCTGCAGAAACTGCATTTCAGTGCCGATTTTCTGATTCCACAGCCGTTCTTGTTTGCGGTACATCTGTTCGGCGAATGCAATTTGTGTTTCGAGCTCCTCCAAGCTTTTGCGCAGTACGCTGGGGTCGAGTTCGGCCAAGACCGCTCCCTGACGCACGATATCGCCGGTTTTAACCTTTACAGCGCGTACAACGCCCATGGCCTCTGCCGTAACTTCCACATTTTGGCGGGCATCGACCCGGCCTTGTACCTCGATATAAGTGGTGAATGGTCCCGTTTCGAGGGCTTCTGTCACCACCAAACGGCCACTCCCACCATTGCTGTCTGCTTTTGACAGCTCGGCTTCCAGTGCCTTTATTTCTTTTCCGATTTCTGTGTACTGCGCACGCAATTCAGCCAAGCGCGCCGCTGGATTTTCAGCGGCCTGTTGTTCGCCGCAGGAAGGGACAATAAAGATGGCGATGAAGAATACGCACATGTTTACAATGGGATGGGTGTGGTTGGGCAACATAAGATGAATGGATAAAGGGAAGGGTTTTGTTGATTGAAACTGGATTTGCGTCTGAAGTGTTGGGGGTCTGGGCACCTTTATTGTTTTTCTAAGAGGGTTCCACGGGCTTTTTCAAGGTCT
>CAIVQI010000196.1 GCA_903908015.1 uncultured Bacteroidota bacterium | reverse complement strand
GGGCATACATTTCGTGGATCCGATGCGGCTAGTCCGTTGTATAACTTACCATAAATCGTATCGTTGACTGCTTGATTGTCGTAGTGCGACCAAGCCCCGCCTGCTGCACCTGCCCAAGCCGCTTGTGCAGCGATTTGGGTGATGTTGTTTCCGTTGCAATACCGGGTCGTTCTGAGATTTTCTGTGAGCCAGTCTTGGGTGCCGATGGTTGTCCAGTTATACAAATTGCTATCGGTATCGTACACCTTCGTTTTCACGGGAATGGCTGTTGGGCTCGTGGCCACGCCCACTCCATTCACTGCATAGGCCCATGCGTAGAGATTACGACCATTTAATTCGCCCCTAATTCCCGGGGGTGTTTGCACATTATACAGGAATGTACCACGATTGAAAGGCCCAGGTCCGCCCGGTGGGTTTACCGGACCACTGGCTAAAGCAGGAGAGGCATATGCAATGGTATCCAGGTAGAAGCCCTTTCCTGTGAGTGGGGCGCCGCCATCTGAGACGACGCGACCAAAGCATGGCACGATGTGGTGGCCGACATTGTAGCCTACCGAATCAATCACCACGGTGGGGACAGAGGCTGCCTGGGTCACAAATTCTTCTTGCTGACCATAGCCGGTCCCCACAGAATTGACGGCGAAGGCACGGGCGAAGTATTGGGTCGATGGGGTGAGGTTGGTGAGGTTCACTGAATATACGCCCAAACCCGTGCCACTCAAGCGGTTGCTGTCGGTTGGATAAACCGGGGTTCCGGCGGTATTCCAGCACACGCCTCGTTCGGTGACCGGTGCCCCTCCATCGCTCAGCACCTCACCCCCACCTGGTGCTGTTGTGGATGTGGTATTGAGAATGGGGGTGGTCACCACTGTTGGTGTGGTGGTGCCGGTGGTGAAGCTGAGTTCCTGTCCGTACCCTGTTCCGACTTGACTTGTAGCATAAGCCCGAACAAAATAAGTGGTGTTGAGGGTGAGGCCCCACATGGTGCTCACATAGGAACCCAATCCGGAGCCGTCAATCGTTGTGTCGTCGGCAATGCTCGCGCCGGGGGTAGTTTTCCAGCAAATACCTCTTTCCGTGACCGGTCCGCTTCCTTCGGTCAGCACATCACCCCCGGATTGCGCGTCGGTGAGGTTGATGTTAAAAGGAACTGTAGTCACCACCACAGGCAAATTATCGCCAATCCGAGTGGTGAAACTGCTTTCAATGCCATAAGATGTGCCCGCAGCTGAGGTTACGTAACCCCGAACGTAATAGCGGGTGCGCTCGACCAATCCGTTCATCCGTGCTGTGAAGGCGCCCAATCCGGCACCATTCTGGGTGCTGTCGCGGTCGATGGTTGGACCGGGTTGGGTCCACCAACAAACACCCCTGTTCAGTATTTCTTGTCCACCATCACTTTCCACCACTGCATTACACAAAGCTGTACGTGATTTGATTTCCGGAAAACCTGTGATGGTGATCACCGGTAGTACTTTTTCCTTCACGCAGGCCGTGGGCACGAGCATAAGGGGGCCGAGCACCAGCAGGGCAAGCAACAGGGCGGAATAGGGCGCGTATGGTTTCTTCATGGGATGCGAAAAATAGGGCACAATGTAACCTTTTTTTGGGTTATGATAGCCATCCTTTGGCCAAAAGATACTCAGCAATCTGTATGGCGTTGGTGGCAGCGCCCTTGCGCAGGTTGTCGGATACCACCCACATGTTCAACGTACGGGACTGGGATTCATCGCGCCTGAGCCGACCTACGAACACTTCATCGCGCCCTTCGGCATAGAGGGGCATGGGATACAGCAGGGAAGCGGGGTCGTCTTGTACAAGCACTCCTGGGGCCTTGGCCAGAAGCGAACGCACTTCAGTGAGGTCAAACTCTTGTTCGAATTCGACGTTCACCGACTCGCTATGCCCTCCGCGCACCGGCACACGAACGGTGGTGGCCGTGAGGCGAATGGATGCGTCACCCATGATTTTCACCGTTTCATTCGTCATCTTAAGTTCCTCTTTGGTGTACCCATTGGGTTGAAATGTGTCGATGTGCGGCAAAAGATTGAGATCGATGGGATAGGGATAGACCTTGGGACCGTCGGTCTGTTGTCGCTCATTCATGAGTTGCTCAACCGCTGCGGTTCCGGTTCCCGTAACACTTTGATAGGTACTCACCACCACCCGGCGCACCTGATAGGCTTGGTGCAAGGGATTCAGGGCCACCACAAGCTGTATGGTGCTGCAATTGGGATTGGCAATCAAGCGTGAATCGGGACTGATACTATGGACGTTCACCTCAGGCACCACCAATGGAATGTCATCATGCATGCGCCAGGCCGATGAATTATCAATAACCCAGGCGCCCTGATGGGCAAATTTCGGTGCCCATTCCAAGGAGGGCTCAGACCCAGCGGAAAACAATACCAGCCTGGGTTTGGCGTCTAAGGCTTCCTGTAGGGTGCACACGGGGAATTCCACGTTATTTAGGCCAATATTCCGTCCCTTTGAACGCTCAGTGGCCACTGGCAAAAGGTAGGAAACAGGGAAATTTCGCTCTTCGAGCAGCTTCAACATCGTGGATCCCACGAGTCCGGTTGCCCCAACAATACATACTTTCATTTAATTTGGGTTGATGCCTGGTTTGATTGGGTTGCAAAAATAGCGAATGAAAAAATGTATGGATGGCGTAAAATGGGATAAAAATTGACGAAATAACGTCGATTTCATGTGGCTTTTTTGTGGTCGTCATGAAGATGCCATCCATTGTACACCGCTTTGACTTCAGGGCCTTTTCGGCCTGGGGACACGGGTCATTCTGGGGCACTACCCAAACGGCTATGTGTATGCTGTGGCTGTTGATCGGTGTTTGGGCGGATGTGTACGGCCAGTTCACGGACGATTACAGCGACGGGGATTTGATGAACAATCCAACTTGGTTGGGCGACACCGCCTTATTTCGCGTCGACCCGCAGGGACAGCTGCATCAGGTAGCGCCTGCCTCGTCGGGCAGCGCCATGCTCTACACCCATAGTAGGGCCCTCTATCAGGCCGATTGGTCGTGGTGGATGCGCCTTGGGTTCAATCCCTCTGGTGCCAATTATGCCGATGTCTATGTATTGAGTCAATCTTCACGCCTCGATAGTGCCCTTTCAGGCTATTTTGTGCGTGTTGGCAGTACGGACGACGATGTTTGTCTGTACAGACAGACGGGCAACACCCGAACCTGCATCATCAACGGGCGCGACGGGGTGCTGAACCGAAACGACAATCCCTTGCGCATTCGGATCACGCGCGATTCCTCCGGTATTTGGTCGCTCTTCACCGACACCACGGGGAGTGGACTTCACTGGACTTTGGAGGGTACCGCCTACGATGCCACACATCTTTATGGCTCATTCACGGGCTGTAGACAAGTCTTCAGCAGTACACGCAGCCAGCTGTACTGGTACGATGACTGGGTGGTGCAGGGAATGGCCCTACCCGATACGCTTCCGCCTCGTCTGCTGATGGCCAGGGTGGCGCGACAAGGTGTCATAAAGCTCGAATTCAACAAGGGCTTCCCTCCTGCTGCGCTTGTGCAACCGCTTCATTATGCATTGAGTGGTTTTGGCTTCCCAACGGAGGTCGATCCGGTGGGAGCTCGAAGCGTGGAACTCCGCTGGAGCATGACACTTCCCGACGAGGGTTCGTTCTTGCTGTGTTTGATGTTGACCGATAGCGGAGGCGTTCCACTCGATACGTGTGCCGAATGGGTGCACCGGCCCAGCAGTCGGGGCGACCTCATTGTCAATGAAATCATGATGGTGCCCCCTCTATCGGGCCCCTTACCCCCAACAGAATATGTTGAACTTCGCAATATGAGCTCCTACACCTTGGAATTGGGCGATTGGGTTTATGGCGATCGAAGCAGTTCGGTGGTGTTGCCGGCATACAGGATTCCTCCAGGTGGTTACTTGGTTTTGTGTCCACCAGGAAGCGATTCGGCTTGGCGTGGCCTTTCATCGGTCCTGGCCTTACCGCTATGGCCTGCCCTCAACAATGATGAGGATGGACTCTTTTTACGGCATCCGGACGGGTGGACGGCCGATACGTTAAACTATCAGGCGGATTGGCATGCTTCGTCCATTAAAAAATTGGGCGGATGGAGTCTAGAGCGACAAAACGGACTTTTGGATTGTCAGGACCCATGGAATTGGACGAGTTCGACCGATCCTTCCGGTGGCACTCCGGGACGCAAAAACAGTATGGACGGCCCTGATCCCGGTGGCACTGGGTTTAAGACACCTCCTAGAGCACAGCTGCTTCATGCGGTCATGCTCGCCGACCGCAGCATTCACCTACAGTTCTCGCAAGCGGTGCGGGCCGGACAAGCCTCATTGGGCGGATATCCCATCTCTGTCTTTCCTGTCACCCCGCCAAGCGTCAATTGGACTCTTCCCGGATGGCTCGTACCGGCTACCCCAGGTATTGAATGGCTTCGGTTGGAAGGCTGGACCGATTGTCGCGATTCTCCGGTTGTGGCTGTGTCCTGGCCCCTTTCGGTGTGCTCCAGTGCTTCGCCTTCCACGCTCTTTTTCCATGAGATTTATTACCGTCCGGCGGTCGGTGGCGTCGCTTACTACGAGTTGATTCATCTGGGCAACGAAGCCATTGATTTGAGTCGGGTTTACCTGGCTGAGTCCGATGAACATGAACAATACAGTTCGGCTACTCCGCTTTGCTCTATGGTATCGGCTATTTTGCCCGGACAACGCCTGGTGGTGTGTCGCGATACCGCCCTGCTGCGGGCAGATTTGGGAGAAACGGAGCCTGTTCATCGCCGGCAAGTACCTTCCCTACCCCTTCCCAAGGCGGGGGGTGGATATGTTTTGCTTTTGGATCACGCAGGAAGGGTGCTGGATCGTCTGGCCTACCACGATAGTCTTCACCATCCAATTGTAGCCGAGCCCAAGGGCCTTGCCCTGGAACGGCCGGATGGGCATACCGACATGCCTTGGTCGACCGCAGACACGCGCGTTCGAGGAACACCGGGCCGGCCCAACAGCCGCTCCCCTTATGATCAACTGCGCGCGGGCAGCCTAAGCATTTCGCCTCGGGTAATACACCCTAGGCGCATGGATCTGATGCGCATTTCGCTCGAGTGTAGTGGATCGGGGATGGTTCGGATAGACCTCTTGGATATGGGGGGTCGCCTGATTGCACCGCTTTTGCCTCCCACACTGTGCAGAGGGGTTGCCGAAACCTATTGGGATGGACGCGATGCCAACGGCCGCTGGGCACGTGAGGGGCCCTATCTCGTGCGTGCGGGTTTTCTGGATGGGAATCAACAGAAATCATCCATCTACAGCCGGGTTGTTGTCAGCTGGATGGACCCTTAATGAAAACTTACTTGGCAATCGTTGATTTCGCCCAAATTGGGATTGATATTTCTTGCCGCTCATGCCATGCGAGCAGCTTTTGGGAACTATGAAGTGATGCGCTGGATGCACAAATGGATGGTTTGCATCATGCCTTCGTCTAGATTGTAACGTATGTTCTTACCGGATCGGGAGGCGGTAACCACCCCAGCCTTCCGCAATACGGCGAGGTGGACCGATACCACGGCTTGTGCCAATCGAAGTCGAAATTGAAGTTGGGTGACGGTTTGTGCAGGGTAATCTTCCAAAATCCGAACGAGATTGATTCGGATGGGATGCGAAATGGCATGAAAAACGGCATGGGCCTGTTGTAGGGCCTCTTCATCGAGCTCCGTTAATTTGGCGTGCGCAGGCATGCATTAATGATTTTACTGTCGCAAATTAGGCAGTTCCTTTTCGGTGTGCAAGAGATGAAGCTTGTTTTTGACGGGGTTCTGGATAATAAAACTCTTTGTGGTAGTCGGGCTGCCAGAAGTCATCGGTCACGAATCGCCCGTTTTTATAGTGTAAGGTGGACAGATTGGCCATGGATGCCATTCTGTTGCCCGGTTCCTGCACATAGCGTTCGCTGAAGTCAACCGCGACACCACGGCGCAATTCTTGGTATTTGACACATCCATTGCCCATAAAATGACGCATGCCCCCAACACAGTCATTGTAGCTCGCTTCGGTGAGCACGCGCGCCCCCGGGGGGTGGATGCACAGGGG
>CAIVQI010000195.1 GCA_903908015.1 uncultured Bacteroidota bacterium | reverse complement strand
GTTGATGATGTCGCCCGCGGAAAATGTGATGTTACCACGTTCACCCACCGGAAGATTCATCTGAAAATCCAACATCGGTCGTGAATTCTCATAAAAGTCGGCGAGTTCAAAATCGGGCTGCCCAACGAATGCGATTTGTCGACCCACCTGGTTGTAGAACAAATTGAATTGTATTCCTGTGGCCGGCTGATTGTATTGCATCACCACATTGGCAATAAATGGCGCTTGTCCCTGCATCGGACGTCGGTAAATACCCCGTGTGCTGTCGGCATAAGGAATTTCAATGACCGAGTTGATGAGGGTCAAGTTCGCAGAAATGACCAAATTCTTGTTGATATTTTTGCGTACCACCAATTCGGTTCCAATGGTGCGGGCCGTGGGCGAGTTTAACCATGAAATTCCTCTTTGAATACCACTTCCCAAGCCTGGCGGAAAGTTTTGTTCGATCGGATCTTCAAACGTCTTGTAAAAGACACCCACTGAAAACATCTGTCCACCCGTGAAAAAACGCTCATAACGAAAATCAAAATTATTTATGCGCGAGCGAACCAGGGTTGGATTTCCTGCAACAGCTGCGAATAAATCAAAATCATAGAAGGTAAAGGGCGCAGTTTCTCGGAATTCGGGTCGGGATAAAGTCCGCGATGCCCCGATGCGCAGGTTGGCTTCATCGCTCAAGCTGTAAATCATATTCAGTGAAGGAAGCAAATCGGGATAATTTTTTTCTACCGAATCGCGACCATCGGTGGTGGTCCAATTAAGTTTTTGCCTGAAACGCTCAAATCGTACACCCCAAATCACCTTCCAGTTCAGTCCGAATTTGTTCACC
This sequence comes from uncultured Bacteroidota bacterium, assembly GCA_903908015.1. Taxonomy (GTDB): domain Bacteria; phylum Bacteroidota; class Bacteroidia; order UBA7662; family UBA7662; genus F1-60-MAGs140. The sequence continues at coordinate 13,249 of CAIVQI010000195.1, read as the reverse complement.
AACATGGCGTAGGCGGCGCTGATCGAAGAAGAGGCATCATAGCGGTCGCCCGGATTGGTGATTTCATCGATCCAATAGGCGCCATTGCGAATATTGGACGTATCAAACAGTTGTTCGAGCGGAAGATTCAACAAAGAATCCGATGGTACAGGCCCTGGAGCGCGGGCGTAACCCAACGGACGAGCTGTGAAGCTGCGCGACTTCGATTGGGTGTAAACTCCTGTTTTAAATTCATGTTTGTTGGCCCCCAATCGGAAAGGGATGGTCATATTGACCAGGGCGTTGTTTACCTGATCCGACAATCCGGCAAAGAAACGGTATCCATCTGCATCGTTTGGTTGAAACTGCGGCTGAAACACCGAAACCGTATCTCCATCCGAATTGGGTGCCAAAAGCAGGCGAATCCTACGGAAATCGGGCTGATCGCGTTTGTTGCGACTGTTTGAGGCCACCCAATCGACCCGTACCTTATTCTTCAGCAAAGAATGGTCGCCACCGAGTTGACTGGTGAGCAGCTGGTTGGTGGTGAACTCATACTGATAACGGCGATAGGGAACGAACTCGCCGTCTGTGCGGAAACCACGGCCTGCAGTGAAAATATTATCAGACGTGATGTTAAAGGCATTTTTCAAAAAAATGCGGTGATTTGGACCAAATCGCGCGGAGAAGTTGAGCATTGCGCCCCAATTCACATCAGTATGAAATGATGTGTCATTATAGGTTGATATGAGCTGGGTTATGCCTAATGAGTCGCCTATGCCCATACCACCCCCAACACCACCAAATCCACTCGCTCGAGAATAGTTCACCCTTTGGGAGGTGCTGTACGATAAAGCGCCAATCACACCCCATTCTGTTTGACCCAAAAGGGCCTTGGTGCCACCCGACATCTGAAAACTACCATAGGGTAGCGCTGTGCGGTTGTCGGTCGCATACGAATTGCGGAACTGACGCGACAGCAAGAGGCGCTGTTCGGCAGGGAGTCCAACCAAGCCTGCGCGATCGGCCGGCCAATCGGCGGGCAGAACCCTGAAAGTTTTGTCATACCCCAACCAGTCAGTATTGGAGCCCTGCATTCTGCGGTATTCCTTGAAGGTGGCCTGGGTGTTCATCCCGGAACCCACACTGATGTTGAAGAAGGGATCGTCGGGCACATCGCGGGTGTTGATGCGGATAATACCCCCTGCGAATTCACCCGGCAAATCGGGCTGTGCGCTCTTGATGATAATGAGGTTATCGAGCATCCCGGAGGGAAACAAGTCAAACGAGAACGCTTTTTTATCGGGCTCGGTGCCGGGAAGCATCGCGCCGTTCACCAATGCCAGGTTGTAGCGCTCGTTGAGGCCACGCACCACCACATATTTACCATCCTGGATGTTGGTGCCACTGGTGCGCTTCAACACGTCGGCCGTGTTGCGGTCCGGTGATTTTTTAATCTGATCAGCTGATAATCCATCCATCACACCAAGGCTGTTTTTCTGAATCATTTGTATGGCACTGATGGAGGTTTTGAGCGCCTCGGCGGTCACTTTAACCTCGGAAAGGCTGGTCGACTCCTGCTCGAGGTAGAGGTCCACGCGGGTACTTCCGCCGGCACTCACCACCACGCCCGTTACTTCCAATGGCTGGTAACCTAAGTATTGAACGGTGAGTGTGTAGGTGCCCGGGGCCACTTTGGTCATGGTGTACCGCCCGTCCAAATCGGCAGAGGCTCCGGTGAGGGTGCCTTTGATAACGACGGCCGCGCCGATCAGGGTTTCATTGCTGCCTTTGTCGCGGATTTCACCAGTAATAGACCCCAGCTGTGCAAATGAAAGGGTAGTGACCAAATTGAAGGCGATGAAAGTCAACCATTGACATATAAGGGTTGACGAAAAATTCTGTTGCACTGTGTCGGGGTGGACCATAGGTTTAAAATCCCCCAAAAGTAGCGCGCCCATCGCGGGAGGATGTTAAGCCAACGTTACGCTATTTTGGGGCGTGTTTCGTTGCGATGGCATCACTCCAAAAAGTGATCGCGCCTTTTTGGTTCACCTCCCATGCTCCATCAACCCAAGCCTTGCAAGCATCGTTCCATGCCCATTGAACGGGAGCCCTTCACCAAGACCGCACATTGGGTGGAAAGTGTTCTAAGTCGACCCGATTCGAGCAAGGCGTCAACATTTTGGAAGAATTCAAATTCAGGGAACCCATCTTTTTGCCTCATAAACAACGGCCCACACAAGCAAGCGGCCTCAAGATCAATAGATTTAAGTTGATGCAGTAGGACCTCATGCTCCTCATCAGCGGCATCCCCCAATTCCAGCATATCACCCAATAGCGCCACACGCTTTACGTTTGTGAGTGCTGCAAATCCGGCCACTGCCAGTTGCATGCTGTGCGGATTGGCGTTATACGCGTCAAGGATTATCTTTCGATCGCCATGCTGCAACAACTGTGAGCGGTTCATGGATGGCGTGTAGTCGGCCAATGCCTTGTTTATTTTCTGGTAGGGTACGCTGAAATAGCGACCCAAACAGGCAGCAGCCATGATATTATTGAAATTATAGGAACCAAACAGTTGGGTTTCCAGCTGAGGGGCTCTGAGCATTAACCGGTAGCTGTTTTCCCATTGCAGGCGTACCGTCCAATCGCCCGGCAGAAGTCGTCCCACACAATCTGCTTCGGCCGAGGATCCGTAGTAGATGGGTGCTGGCGCCCTACAGTGAACGCCCGCAGCCACCATAAGCTCGGGCACATCAATTGGGGTAAAGGCCTGACGGTTTCTTTGGCCTAAGTAGGCATAGAGCTCGGTTTCGGTATCGATGATGGCCTGCAAACTCCCAAATCCTTCGAGGTGTTCCTTCCCAATGGCCGTCACCACCCCCACATCGGGATCGGCTATGGCACAAAGGGGCATCACCTCTCCAGGATGATTAGCGCCCATTTCAACCACACAAAACTCTGTGCCACGCGGCATTCCGAGCAGGGTGAGGGGCACTCCAATCGCATTATTCAGGTTGCCCGGAGTGGCATAGGAGCGGTAGTGCATGCTCAACACAGCATGAACAAGCTCTTTTGTGGTGGTCTTTCCATTCGACCCAGTGATTCCGATGACGATTAACCCCTCAATACTCTTTCTATAGTGGTGGGCAAGTGCCTGCAGGGAGGCCAAAACATCAGACACCCTCAGGCAACGCTCAGGATCGACTCCCCCTATTTCTTGGTCGACCACCACCGCGGTCACCCCCACTTCCAAGGCCTGATGAACAAAATCATGCCCATTGAAGCGTTCCCCTTTCAGGGCAAAAAATAAATCACCCGCCTGAACCTTTCGGCTGTCGGTAGCGACACGTTGACCCGCTCGCACATAAGCGTCGAACAATTCTTCCGTTGTAGCGTGTCGACTCACCCCACAAACCTCCTAATTTTGTAGATACCATGCGCCCGACACCAAGAATTTTTGATGCCTTACCTCGATTTATTTTCGCTATTTCGTTATTCAGTTGCTTTTTGGGGCTAGACGAAAGTGCAGCACAGGCTTTCCGTATGGTGCGCACAGGCAGTGGGCCCACAGTGCGCATCGGCGCTGAAACCCTAAAATTTCCTTGGATGGGAGGTCTCACGGCAAGTCAAATCGCCGAAATGGATGTGAATGGTGATGGAACAACAGATTTGCTGGTTTTTGACAAAACCGAGAACCACCTGATGGTGTTGTTGCGCACCCGCTTGCCATCGGGGGAAGTAGTCCATACCCCCGCACCAGAATATGCTGATCTCTTTCCACCCATATGGTACTGGATGGTATTGGGCGATCTTGAGGGCGACGGCGACCCCGATTTGTTCACCAGTTCCAATGGGGGTGTTCGGGTGTATGAGAACGTCGGTTCAATCGGTCAACCTTTGTTTCGGTTGCGGAGCAATAACCTGGAGACGATGTGGGACTTCGGCTTTCGGGCGGGGATGCTCGTGCTCAACTCGGATTTGCCCGGAATCGCTGATTTGGATGGCGATGGCGACCTCGACATCATCTCTTTTGATAATTTCGACATCGGGAAGGCCACTTATTACCGAAATATGTCTGTAGAGCGTTACGGTCGCCCTGATTCGCTCGACTTTCTGGTGGTTTCGCGTTGTTGGGGACGATTTGAAGAGAACCAAACCAACTCCAACATTCAAATCGGACTCACAGGCAGTTGTTTCCCCCCCCTCCCCGTGCCGGGCGTCCTTGCGCGACCCATGCACATGGGCTCCACCATCACCCCCATGAACGCCGACGGCGATAGTTTGGTGGACATCCTGCTGGGCGATGTAGAATCGCGATACCTCAAATACCTGAGAAACGGCGGGAGCCGCGATACAGCACGCATCACCCAGGTATTCGACAGCTTCCCAGCCTACGACATCGTGAGTGACGTCCCGAGTTTTTGTGCCGGATTTCTGGTGGATGTGGATCTAGACGGACGAAAAGACCTGCTTGTGGCCCCGGGCGATTATTATTTCAGTCGACTCAAAAACCACCTTTGGTACTACAAAAACCAGAGCGTTAATGCACGCGACAGCTTCCGACTGCAGCGAACCAACTACCTCACAGGCGATCAGATTCACTTCGGCACTGGCGCTGCCCCATTGGTGGCAGACCTCGACGGTGATGGTAAACCCGAACTCCTCATAGCGCACGAAAGTACCCTACAATATGGGGTCATTCACCTGTACAGGAACAGCGGAAGCGTACTTCAACCGATCTGGGAGGCATACGATACCCTGTTCCTGCGGACAGATACCCTCTCGCTCAGGAGAATTCGGATGGCTTCTGGCGACCTCAACGGTGACGGCAGGACCGATCTCCTACTGGGACACGAGGATGGTAATCTATACTACTATAACAACACATCGACCGGCACCGGGTCTTTCAGTTTCGGACTACAAAGTACTGCCTTCGGACCCACCGACGCAGGCCCGGCGGTGGCCCCGGAACTCTACGACCTGAATGCTGATGGGAAAGCCGACCTGATTTTGGGCACCCGCGACGGTCGGCTTCGACTTTACCTCAACCAGGGCACTGGCCAGATCCCCCAGTTCACGCTCACAGACCCGGAGTGGGGCCAAGTGAATACAACAGAATTCTTTACAGGATACGCCGTGCCGAGGATAACGGACCTGAACAGAAACGGACAAATAGACCTGGTGGTAGGCAGCGAAAGGGGACGGCTGTTTTTCTACCCGGATGTATCCCTACAAGCCGGAGCCAGATGGTCCGAATCGCCCCGTTCCATCTACAGCAGCATCAACGGAACCAGTGACAGCAGTCGCCTCGGTCGTTTTGTCTGTCCCGCCCCTGCCAACCTCAATGCTGATAGCCTACCTGACCTGCTCGTGGGCAGCTTTCGTGGGGGGGTAACAACCCTTTACAACCAGGGGGCCTCATTAGGCTTCGGGCCAAACCGCGTGATTCTACCAAAAATCGACATCACGCTGATCCCGAATCCAGCCATTTCTGGTCAGACCACGCTTGTTTGGGATCCCGAATCCGTTCCATTTGGGAAACACGATATGCGGTTGACCGACGCCAAAGGCAAATTGGTCTATGCCGACTCCATAGAAGGCTCGGCTGGACGACTCCCTCTGAGCCTTGATGCTTCAGGATTGTTGTGGGTTGAGGTTCAATGGAACGACGGACGGATCAGCCGGGGTCGACTGCTGCTGCACGAGTGAAGGGCAACAACTTTCGACGCCTTACGGTATTTTTGCATCCCTGTAGAATACCGGCTGTGTCAGATCAAGGCCTGTTTGGGGTATTCGAACGGCAGAACCACAAGGAAACGTCATTAAACATATGTCAGTACGCGTAGAAGGCCTCACCAAACTCTATGGCAAACAGAAAGCCATCGATAATCTGAGTTTCAGCATCGATGGTGCCGGTGTAGTTGGCCTATTGGGACCCAATGGAGCAGGAAAAAGTACCACCATGAAAATACTAAGTGGTTACCTCCGTCAGGATACCGGCCAGGCTCTGGTGATGGGACTCGAAGTGACGCAAAATCTCTTAGACATCAAAAAACGGGTCGGTTACCTCCCCGAACATAATCCCTTGTACACGGATATGTATGTTCAGGAATATCTGACCTACGTTTGCCGCATTTATCGGGTGGCTCAACCTCAGAAACGTGTGAATCAGCTGCTTGAAATGACCGGCCTACACCCCGAGCAGCACAAAAAAATCGGGCAGCTGTCGCGCGGTTACCGGCAACGTGTTGGCCTCGCCCAAGCGCTGGCGCCTGATCCCCCTGTGCTCATCCTCGATGAGCCTACCTCCGGACTCGACCCCAACCAGTTGACTGAAATCCGAGCCCTCATCCGAGAGACAGGCCGCGATAAAACGATTTTGCTGAGCACCCACATCATGCAAGAGGTCGAAACACTCTGTTCGCACGTACTGATGCTCGCACGTGGCCGATTGGTAGCCGATTCCGACTTTCCGTCGCTGCGCGCAGCACACCCTGGTTCATCGCTCGAGGATATTTTCCGCACCTTAACCCGACATTCCTAATATGCGCGCCCTGTTTCTGAGAGAGTGGTCGGCCTACCTCAACAGCCTGATGGCCTATGTAGTGATCCTGGTGTTCCTGCTTGTAACCGGTCTCATCATGTGGGTGTTTCCCGACTACAGCCTATTGCAGTATGGTTATGCACACCTCGATCAGCTGTTCAGCATGGGGCCCTGGATCTTGATGTTCCTCATCCCGGCCATCACCATGCGTTTCTTTTCGGAGGAACGACGAAGCGGCACCCTCGAGCTCCTCTACACATCCCCCATCACCGACACCCAAATCATCTTGGGCAAATACCTCGCAGCTACAGCCTTGGTAGCCTTTGCACTACTTCCCACCCTATTCTATGCAGTTTCGTTGTGGTTCCTGGCCGATCCAGTGGGCAATATAGATACGGGAGGGATAGCCGGCTCCTATTTAGGCTTGCTGTTGCTTGGTGCAGCTTTTGTCTCCCTCGGGCTGCTGGCCTCAGCCCTCACAGAAAATCAATTGGTTGCCTTCATTCTGGGCGTATTCTTCTGTTTTTTTAGCTATACGGCCTTCGATAGCCTCTACCTACTTCCCATAGATGGGCGCATCCAACATATAGTGGAGCAACTCGGATTGGGCGCGCACTATTATTCACTGAGTAAAGGGGTCATTGACACCCGTGATTTGGTTTATTTCCTCACTTTCATTGTGCTGTTTCTGGCACTCACCCGCCAAACCTTCGACAAAAGGAAATGGGTCCGCCTGTTGCTCTGGATCGGCATCCTCATATCAGTGAATGTGCTGGCCAGCTTTCTCTACACCCGAATCGACCTCACGCGCGAGCAGCGCTATTCAGTTTCTCCTTCCACAGCCCGCCTACTTCAATCACTCGACGATGTGGTATACGTGCATGTATACCTGGAAGGTGAATTTCCTCCAGGATTTCGCAAACTGCGGGATGCAGTGCGAGACCAACTTACAGAAATGCGCCGATTATCTGGTGGAAAACTCGAGTTTACCTTCACCGACCCATCGGACCAACCCGACGAAAAGACGGCAAACCAGCTTTATGAGCAGCTCTATAAATTGGGACTTCAGCCCACAGACCTGGAAAACAGAACAGCTGAAGGGGTTACCCGTAAAGTGGTCTGGCCCGGTGCTGTGGTCTACTACCGCGACAAAGAAATAGCCACCAATTTTCTGCTTGGTGCGGGCGCGGGCAACACCCCACAGGAAATCTTGAATGCTTCGGAGGAAGGCCTCGAATATGCATTGGTGCGTGCTATTCGTAACGCTACCCAAAAGAAAAAGCCCACCATCGCCTTCAGCGAAGGACACGGTGAACTCGACGGCCGCGCAGTAAGTGACATGGCCGCAGCCCTTTCCGATCAATACCAACTCATCCGCTACAACATTAAGGCCATCGAACCCATACCTCCTGAAGTCGATGTAGTGGTGGTGGCCAAGCCCACAGTACCCTTCACCGATTGGAGTCGGTATAAAATCGACCACTTCCTGATGAGGGGTGGACGAATATTATGGCTGGTGGATGCCGTAGCGGCGGAAATGGACAGCATGACGCCTGAGAACTATTTCATGGCCATGGACCGAAGCCTGAACCTCGATGATATGATGTTCCGATACGGCATACGAATCAACCCGGATTTGGTACAAGACGTCCGCTGTGGGCCCATACCCGTGGTATACGGTATGCTGGCCGGTCAACCCCAGCAAAAACTCTTCCCCTGGCCTTATTATCCTTTGGTGAACGGGAATCAGGCGCACCCCATCACCCGAAATATCGATCCTGTATATCTCCGATTTGCCGGAACAATCGACTTTGTCGGCACCAATCAACTGCAACGTACTGTTCTGTTGCAGTCTGGAAGCCAAAGCCGACGGATGATGTCGCCTGCCAGAGTGAACCTCAACCTGGCGCTTGAACCAGATGACCCCTCCGCCTATAACCGTCCGGGTCAACCCATCGCCGTACTCCTTCAAGGCCGCTTTCCTTCGGCCCTACACAACCGCTACCTCAACGATTTTGCCCTTAAGGCCGCCGATTCGCTTGAGATGAATCCCATCAAGGAGAGCGCTCCGACCCGTATGGTGGTGGTGGCCGACGGCGACATCATCCGGAATGATGTGAGCAGGCAGTCCGGAGATATTTTTCCCTTGGGCTACGACCGCTACAGTCGGCAGATTTATGGAAATAAGGTGTTCCTTCAAAATACGATCGACTACTTAGTGGATCGGGAAGGATTATTGAACATTCGCTCACGACAAATTCGCCTGCGTCTGCTGGACGGTGAAAAAGTAAAAAACCAGAAATTACTTTGGCAGTTGTTCAACCTCGGCCTCCCCATCAGCTTGCTCTTAATGTATGGTGGCATACGATATCGATTGAGGGTGCGCAAATACAGACAAAAACACCCCAACCATGCGTAAGAACCTCATCTACTTTGGCATACTGTTGCTGCTGCTGGCGCTTACCTGGTGGGTCTACCAGAAGCGAACGTCGAGCACGCTCGACCTTGAAGACACCTCCTTTTCCATCCCAGATACTTCAGTGGTCGACCGGATTTTTATGGCCGATAAAACAGGCGGTCGTGTTTTATTGGAGAAAATCGGGCCAGGCCAATGGCGGGTAAATGGCGAATATACAGCCCGACCCGATGCCATGTCGGCCCTCCTCGACGCCCTCCTTCGAATGCAGGTGAAATCGCCTGTTCCAAGGCCGGCGGTCGACAACATCCGCAAGCAACTGGCCAGCATTGGCCGCAAAGTTGAGGTTTATAGCCGAGGCAAAAAGCTGTCTGTATTGTATATCGGCTATTCTACCATCGACTCCCGAGGCACCTACGCCATACGCGATGGCGCCGATTTGCCCTACATCTTACATGTTCCTGGTACGGAGGGCTACCTCACCCCTCGTTTCTTCATCAATGAAGAAGAATGGCGGGAACGAATATTACTGCGGATCCATCCCGATAGCATACGATCAATTGAAGCGCGCTTCCCTGACACGCCAGCGCATTCTTATCGTGCCGATCTGCTTGGCCCGAGACGCTTTGCTTTGTACGATGGCAATGGAAGGCCAATACCGAAGGTTTCAACCGAAAATTTGACAGCACTGTTCGGTGGCGCCCAACAGATACCTGTTGAGGGCTACGACAACCATGGGGTGATGAAAGACAGTATCGTGGAAATGGCCCCTATGCGTCACAGTCTTCACATAAGCCTGCGCAATGGGCAGTCGCATCAACTGAACTTTTATCCCAAAAGTCAGCTCAACCAGCTTGATGTGGTTCTGCTGGGGGTTATGCCCGACCTCGACCGTGACTATTTCTATTATAGGGAAGGCAATGACTTCGGTTTTATACAAAAACGCAGTGTTCCATGGATGTATTTCACCCTTCGCGACCTCATGCAAAAGAACACGGCCTCTACCCCTTCCCGAGATTGACGTTGTCTTCCTATCTTTACAGGTTGATTGGCTTCGACACCACCAACTGATTCGCATTAACCATTTTCCCCATTATCATGAGATGTATCGTTTCGGCCCAAACGCTGTATAAAAATCTTCAAAAGTTACAGGGCGTGATTCAGGCCAACCCCTTATCGCCCATCATTGAGAATTTCCTCTTTGATATTCAGGATCGAAACCTCACTCTATTGGCTACTGACCTCAACACTACCCTCACTACCCGCATGAATGTGGAGGCTCATGGGTCGATGCGTATTGCTGTACCCAGCCGTTTCCTGTTGGAGACTTTAAAGTCACTTGGGGAGCAACCGGTAACGCTCAATATGAACGAGACCAGTTACAGCATTTCGATGAGCACCGACTCGGGCGAATACCAACTGTTGGGTGAGGATCCCGCGGCCTTTCCGGTGCTCACTGAACCAGAAGAACTGCACCAGGCGTTTACCATGCCCGCACATGCCTTTCTGGAAGGGCTCAACCACACCATGTTTGCGGTCAGTACAGATGAAATTCGTGTGGCCATGGTTGGTGTATTGGTCGACATGGACTCCACGGGCGTGCACTTCGCGGCCACCGACGGCCATAAACTGGCCACGCATTCCTGCCACATCATGGGCCCAGAGATTCCGGGTAAGTTTATTTTGCCCCGTAAGGCCGTTCAACTGCTGCGCAGCCTTCTTTCGGACATCAGTGGGGATGTTACTATCCGCTTCGACAAATCGAATGCCTATTTCAATTTTGGTGAAACAGAATTGACTTGCCGACTCATCGATGCGCGTTTCCCCGACTACAAAAGCGTTATTCCGGTGGGCAATGAATATAAACTTGTCATTTCCCGCCAAAATTTATTGAACTGCCTGAGGAGAACCTCACTCTACGCAAACAAATCGACCTATCTCATACGGGTCACCCTTGCAGGCAGCGAGCTGAAGGTGGTGTCGGAAGATTCCGATTTGTCGAGTCACGCTCAGGAGTCAATTGCCTGTTCCTGGGATGGCCCAGACATGTCCATGGGCTTCAACGGTCGGACATTCATCGAAATGCTGTCGAATCTGTCGTGCGATCAGGTACTGATGCGGTTGAACAGTCCAAACAAACCCGGACTCATTTCTCCGGCCGAACCAGACCCTGCCTACAGTGTTATGATGCTGATCATGCCGGTCATCATGGCATTCTACGATTAAGAAACCCTCTTTCTAGGTCTTTTCCTTGTGCACCCAGCTGTGCCATCCCCAAATTGCCATCAGGATAAACAATAGGTACTGTCCGGCAATGAGATGGTAGCCAGTGGAATAGAATAAATAGGCGAACAGTGAATTGGCTACAACCCAAAGCAGCCAATGTTCAGTATGTCGCGCCGACATCAAGTACATTGCGCCCACGGCAATCGTTGAACTCGCCACATCCAGCCTATTCAAGGAGGGGATGCCCATCCAAACGGGTAGATAGGTAAACACGACCCATGCAGCCCCCATCAAGGTTAGGGTATACCCCCAGGCTCGGGCAGTTACCCGGCCAATTCCATTCTCTTTTGGGGCAGTTGACCACCTCCACCATCCATAAAGTCCCATGACGCTATACCAAATATTGATTCCGGCGTGCGCGTAGAGCGACTGACGGTAACTCAACCCCACCAACAGAATGGTACTCACAAACCCAATCGGGTAAAGTGCCACGTGGGCGCGACGAGCCAACCAAACGCTATATAATCCTGTTAAGGTGGCCAGTAGTTCTATGCCCTGCACAACATCCACCTGCAGCACCTGCTACAAACTACAAACGGGCCTTCACCTCAACCCGCTCGAAAGACTCAATGATGTCACCCACCCGAATGTCTTGGTAGCCCGTGAGATTTAATCCACATTCATAGCCATGGTTCACTTCCTTGACGTCGTCTTTGAAGCGACGGAGTGATGCCAGTTCACCCGTATGCACGATAACGCCCTCACGCAGCAAACGAATCTTTGAGTTGCGGGTGACCTTGCCCTCCAACACCATACAACCCGCAATGTTGCCCACACGAGTGATTTTGAATACTTCGCGGATTTCCACTGTACCCAATACTTTTTCCTCGAATGTGGGCGCCAACATGCCTTCCATGGCCGATTTAATCTCCTCTATTGCGTCATAAATGACTGAATAAGTCCGTACATCGATCTGCTCCTGTTCGGCCAACTTACGCACAGACGCCAAAGGACGTACCTGGAAACCAACAATGATGGCATCCGATGCAGAGGCGAGCATAACGTCCGACTCAGTAATTTGTCCCACACCCTTGTGGATCACAGTCACCATAATTTGCTCCGTACTCAACTTCATCAGTGAATCGCTGAGGGCCTCAACCGATCCATCCACGTCGCCCTTCACCACCAATTTCAATTCCTTGAAATTACCAATGGCCAAACGACGGCCAATTTCATCCAAGGTGATGTGCTTGCGAGTACGAATGCCCTGTTCCCGCAGCAACTGCTGCCGTTTGTTACTGATGTCGCGCGCAACAGCCTCCGACTCAGGCACAATCAATATATCGCCCGCTGTGGGCGCAGTATTGAAGCCCAAGAGTTGAACAGGCGTAGACGGCCCAGCCACCCGAATTCGTTGTCCACGCTCGTTGAGCATCGCCTTCACTTTACCAAAATTAGCACCTGCCAAGATAGGATCACCCACGCTCAGGGTTCCGCCTTGCACCAACACGGTGGTCACGACACCCCGGCCTTTGTCGAGGCTCGCCTCAATCACAGTACCTGCCGCCCTTTTCTCAGGGTCTGCTTTTAGCTCAAGAATCTCTGCCTCGAGCAGGATTTTCTCAAGCAGGAGGTCAACGTTCGTCCCCTTTTTCGCTGAGATCTCCTGATCCTGGTACTTTCCGCCCCATGACTCAACCAAAATATTCAGTTGAGACAGCTGCTCTTTGATGCGCTCGGCATCGGCAGTAGGCTTATCCATTTTGTTGAAGGCAAAAATTATAGGCACTCCGGCCGCCTGTGCGTGACTGATGGCTTCTTTGGTTTGGGGCATGACCTGGTCATCCGCAGCGATCACCACAACAACAATATCGGTTACCTTGGCACCACGTGCACGCATGGCTGTGAAGGCTTCGTGACCCGGAGTGTCGAGGAACGTGATGTGCCGGCCATCGGCAAGCTGAACGGCATAAGCACCAATGTGCTGGGTAATTCCGCCCGCCTCACCCGCGATCACATTCTCTTTGCGGATGTAGTCGAGCAATGATGTCTTACCATGGTCGACGTGACCCATAATG
>CAIVQI010000194.1 GCA_903908015.1 uncultured Bacteroidota bacterium | reverse complement strand
CTATATGGATACAGGCGATCAGGAGCTCGATGCGATGTATTTGTCGCCGCAGTCCCAAGCCGATTCCATCTTCATGGCTGCTGGGTACAACCCCAAGCAGTATAACAGCCAGGTTGCAGTTGGTCATCGCCACAACGAACTCGATTGGGCCAAGCGCCTGCCCGAGGCTTTCCTATTTATGATGGGACACGCTGCAGGAAAGCCAATGCCCGTCGCAAGTGATCGAGGAAATGCCAAGAACATGAAGACAGCGCCCAGCACAAAGGACAGTTCAAAAGGCGCAAGCAGTAGTGGAGGTGGACAAAGGCCTTCGGGACAATCGGGGAAAAGTAAAGCCACTGGGGTAACGAATACCCCACCAAAACCCAATCATTAAACCTTTGAAAGCTTAGTTTAATGCGTACATATGAAACGGGCGAATTGGGTTCGCTCACCATTTTTCGCCTCCAGGATGTAGCATCCGGAGGGGATCGTTTGCAGGTCCACCATCCATTCTGTTTCTCCAGAGACGTGCACGTCTGCTGGTAATTCTCGACCCTGAAGATCCAAAATGCGCAGCGTAGGGGTTAGGGTTGGACCAGGTGTGGACGAGCTCAATGAAATGGTAGAGCCACCCTCCGCCACCAGATGCACGCGAAGCCAGTCACGTGCGGGATTCGGATACAAAAGCAGCTGCTGGTGCGTCATGGGGCGCACGGCACTTGGATTGCCTTGGTTATTGGCCGCAAAGGTAGGAACACGGTAGGTGAACGGTCCCGTGCCATTGGGGATGCGGGCGTAGGCCGTGTCGGTGATTTGTAAAGGGAAATTCACCAAATCCACCAATTGCCCAGCGCTGTTGCTCAACACCAAATCCTCACCTGCCGCAGAGAGCCTAAAATTGGTGTGCAGCGGGCCATCCAGCGAGTCGGCATCCGTCCAAATGATGAGGTAGCCACCGGCGGGGATTGAAATGCCCGCGGGGATGCGCCAGCGTAGGGGATTCGATTGGTCGTCCGACAAATACCAGCCCGCTAATGAGATGGCCTGAGCCGATGTGTTGTGAAGCTCAACCCAATCGGCGAATCCACCACTTTCATCTTGCGCTCCCGATTGATTGCTTGCAACAAATTCATTGATCACAACGCCTCCGCCTATGGGTTGGCCCTCGACGCGAAACACAAAAACATCATGTTCTGCACCAGTCGGGAGGTACGATCGACTCTGTGCAGTGTTAGACCCAACGGCTTCAATGTAGTAGCGCACCAAGGAAAAAGGCGTGAAGGCGGGGAGTTGTGCACCAAATATGCCATCACCAGCGGCCAGGTCCTGATGCTGCCCGTCATCGTACATCTGGACCGAGGTAAACCTACCCACCACCCGATCACTGTAGTGCAGCCGTACTTCCAGTATGGGCGTCCCCCCCTGGGCCATGAAAGCGCGTACCCATGATACTTCCCCCGGAATGGGGGCGGTAAGAAGTTGAAGGGCACTGTTCAAATGATGGGCAGAATCAATTTTTGGGGCTATTTGTGCCACTTCGGTGTTGGCCTGTAAGTAGTTTCTGCGGTTCTGCACAAAATTCTTGAGCGCCGGTACACCAGACGTGTACTGGGCGGTACTATACAACTTCTTGGGATCTGATGCTACGTGAGAGGCAATCAGCGTGTCCAGGCGGTCGATGAGGGGGTTTGTGATGCTGGGGTTGAAAACTTCCTGCAGCAGTGTACGGTAGTGCGCCAAATAGCGTTGTCGCCACTGCGGGATGTTCAACAACTTATTCAACAGGGGATAATTGGCATTCGTTACATTTTTGAATGGCCCCCAGCTGCTGGACGTGGCGTTGTTGGTGGTGAAAGTGGAATTGCCGTCATATTCTAAAGGGGTAGTGAGGCCCGTTTCAGGTTCATAATAGACAATGTAGTCCATTTTACCTTTATAGACGTAGCTATCGTCATCGGTGAAGATATTCTCCATGGCCAAAAACCAGAGAATTTTATCGATATCCAGGTATGCTTGTGCTGTATCGATCGATCCCGCGTTGGTTTGGGCCAAAACAGAACAGGCCCGCATGAGGTAGGTCCACGGATAGGCCAGATCGCTCGATTTCAGGTAATAGTAATTTTTATAGAGGTTGGTGTCGACGCCCAGAAAGTTCATGCCCGCCGTGCCGTCGCCCCATCCCCCACCAGGAATCCCTGTGGTTTGCCGCGTTGCCCTGATCAGCGGGCCATCGTTACTCAAAAACCACTCATCGAGGAAGGCTTTGTCGACGGCCTGAATGTTTGGATACAGACCCCAGTCTTGTCCGTTGAGCGACAGTCGGATGAAACTGGCTTTGGCAATAGGAATGTGGCGCATGGCAAGCCGGTTGTAGAGCACCTCACGCATAAAACTGGCATCGCTATGGGCGTTGTTGAACTTCAGGTTTCTATAGCCCATGAGTTCTTGTCCACCCACCACGAAGTCGGTCTCAATGGCAAAAGACTTTTTTTGTGAATTGGGGATGGAGGTGTATGATGTGTTTCCCCTGAATCGAACGCCCACGCTGTCCAGAATGATGTTCCCCACCGAAAGGGTCGCAGGAATTAGTGTTTCACTGGTGTAGTTGGCCTGCAATAGGCTCCAATAATTGCTCTGAGGAAATTGCAAGTTCACCAGTCGCACGCTGTCCAAATCGTACCAACCCGGGTCCGGACTCCCTCCAGCGTATAAGATTCGGCCGTCTGCTGAATAGTAACGCTCCGGAGGCAATAATTGTCCGAAGCTCTTGTGGGTAGAGAATAACGCTACAATGACAAGAAGAAGGATGCGATGATTCATAGGGTCTTCATTCATGGGTTAAATCCTTTCCGGAATAGGCCAAACTGATTTGGACTGCTGTTCGTCCCCAGAGTTTAATGCATTGCTGGGTTTTGTGGCCATCAATATCGAGAAAAATTTGAACATAGGCGGGCAGCGCATCTAACAAACATCACACTCTGTTTACAATTTGTTGATGTTGTGCGAGGTCATTTGTGTTGTCAAAAAATGGAAAGGCGTCCCATCGATATTCTCGTTCTTTCCGATATCCACCTTGGCACGGTAGGGTGTCATGCAAAGGAGTTGCACACCTATATCAACAGCATCGACCCAGGGCTCATCATCCTCAACGGCGACATTATCGATATCTGGCAGTTTCGCAAAAACTATTGGCCGGCAAGTCACATGAAGGTCGTTAAAAAACTGCTGTCATGGCTCAGTCAGGGTAAAACCATCTATTACATCACCGGCAACCACGACGAGCTGCTGCGTAAGTTTAGTCCCACTCGCCTCGGTAACTTACACATCAAGAACAAGCTGCTGCTTCAAATGGATGAGGGCCCTGCCTGGTTTTTTCATGGTGATGTATTCGATTTGAGTATGAAGTATTCGAAATGGTTGGCACGCCTCGGTGCCGTGGGCTACGATTTGCTCATTCTCATGAACCGTTGGGTGAATTGGTTCGCTGCCGCACTGGGGTATGGCCGCATCTCCCTTTCCAAAAAAATCAAAGACGGGGTGAAGACTGCAGTACGCTTTATTTCTGATTTCGAACAAATCGCCATTGATTTGGCGGCCGAAAAGGGCTACGCGTATGTGGTGTGTGGTCATATTCATCAGCCCAATATTCGTCAAGTTCCTGTGGATGGGGGACAACTCACTTACCTCAATTCGGGCGATTGGATCGAAAATCTTACCGCGCTTGAGTATTACGGCCAACAATGGCACCTGTATCGCCACACCGAGCAAATGAACCTGAATGGCGATCAGCACAAAGAAAGGGCCGGCCAAACTGTATCGGGTGTGGCAGGTGCCCAAACCAAGGAAGAGGTTGAGGGGGTATCGCTCGAAACAGAAATGCTGCATGGAACCGGTCAACCAGAAGAAGAGGTGTTTTTGGCACAACTCATCCAACAGGTTACGGCTGTGCGTCGATGAGCACCGCCTTACGTATCCTGCTGGCCGTTCAAGGTACGGGCAATGGTCACCTCAGCCGTGCCCGGCAATTAATCCCACACCTAGAGCGACATGGAACGGTGGACCTATTGCTTTCCGGATCACAGGTAGAGGTTGGGGGTGATTTAGTGGTGAAATATAGGGTTAGTGGCCTCGGATTTGTGTTTGGGAAGAAGGGTGGGGTTGATGTTGGGGCTTCGGTACGACAAGCCAAACCTTTCCGTCTGGTTTATGATGCCTACCAGATTCCCTTGAAACAATACCAAGTGATTATCAATGATTTTGAACCCGTAGTCGCCTTGGCGGCGCGGTTAAAAGGCCGAACGCTGTATGGGATTAGTCACCAATCCGCGCTGCTTTCGCCCCATTCCCCCAGACCGAAGGGCATTAGGGCCCCGGTGGCTGAGAAAATTTTGCGGCATTATGCGCCTTGCACACACTATACTGGACTACATTTCGAATCTTACGACCATTACATTACCACTCCCGTGATTCGCTCGACCGTCCGAGCGCTGAGGCCTTCACTGCAAAACCACTGCACCGTCTACCTTCCTGCCTTGGCCGATGAACGGTTGATTTGGCATTTGTCGCAGGTACGCGATCTACAATGGCATGTGTTTAGCAAACATTCCGCTCTGCCCTATCAGATGCATAACGTTTGGGTTAGGCCCATCAACGAGCTCGATTATACCGAATCGCTTGCTGGCTGTGTGGGCTTGGTAACAGGTGGCGGCTTTGAAGCGCCCGCCGAGGCATTGTTTCTGGGCAAGCGACTGCTTGTCATTCCTATGTACAATCAATACGAGCAGTTGTGCAATGCAGCAGCCCTCGAACGCATCGGGGTTCGTGTCCTGCGCCGGGTGGAGGAGAATTTTTCACACCAACTGCGGATATGGCTCCGTGAGCGACCCCTCAAGCCCTTGGCCTACCCCGATCATACGGCACAAATCGTGGATCAGGCGGTTGGACGATGCCTGATGTAGGCCCGGTTGTACCGCAATTTTAGTTTTCGGGCTTGATTGGCGTATTCACCTGAAGCTCATCAACAAAAATAAAGGTGGGATAACCCGCGCCAGGGTGCCATGAGGGAAGATTTCCATATTGCCGGGCCTCCACTTTGATGTAGCGGTATCGCCCGCTTCGTGCGAGTTGGCCACCAAATTCTTTTATAAAGACATCCATGCGATTGTCGGCTTCCTGGTGGGTGAATTGGCCCAGCAGCCGAAAACTTCTGCCGTTGTTGGAACCCAAAAAGCGCACCTCAGAGGGCAGCAGGATCCAAGAGCGGGTGTCTTGGAGGAAGCCGGCCGACACGGTACTCAAATTGGTCTTTTGGCCAAGGTCTACTACGGACACAAAGTCGTGGCCCTGTATGCCCTGCCAGTCGCCCTTACGCCAATTCACCGATCCCCTTAGTCCGTCTACCAAGGCAGCAGGTCCTCCGGCGGTATACATGCGGTTGGGCTCATGGATGTTACGCACCTGCCATCGATTGGGGCGTTTGTGGATGCGCGCCTCCACCACGCCGCTCAGTACTTTCATGCTGGCATCGGTGGCCAAGGCCTTCAGGTGGGTGGTTTCACGCAGGGTAATGGGTAAAGACTGCTTGATTTCACTGGATTGTCCGGGTATGGGATCGCTTCCGTCGGTAGTATAATACAGCTTAACGGTTGACTCAGTTTGGGGTAGGCCTTTATGGGTTATGCTCCTGAAATCGGGATGATACATGCGTACAAGCATCGTGCTGTCGAATACGCTGGCAGGCGTTTCGATGATGGGGTTCACCATAATGGGCGATTCAACTGGATACATGGGCCATGCCGCGGGGGGCAAGCACTGGCTTGCGCTGGTATCCAACCGAAAATGCAGCTGAAGTCCACCCAACTCCTCATGTAAGATTATGGGTAGTCGTTCCTGTTTCACCCCATTTCGGTGTAGACTCGCCGGGTAAATGCCCTCACCTTTGGTCCGCAATTCGATGATGCGGCCATTTTCCAGAAAGATGCGTGCCTGCTTGTGTATGGGTGCCGCCACCAGCCATTCCGGTGCCCCCGGGGCCACAGGATATAAGCCCAAACTAGCCAATACGTACCAGGCGCTCATTTGTCCACAATCCTCATTACCAATTAATCCATCGGGCGTATTCCTGTAGAAATCACTCAGAATCTGATGTATTCGTTGTTGCGATTTGTCGGAACGACCGGTGATGTGGTATAGGAAGGCCATATGGTGACTCGGTTCATTGCCATGGGCATATTGCCCGATGAGCCCGGTGATGTCGGCCTGTTCTCGTCCGGTGGTGCGCGAATCAGTGGTGAATAAGCGATCCAATTGGGCCTCAAAGGACTTTGTGCCACCATGGGCCTCCACGAGACCGGGCATGTCGTGCGGCACAAAAAATGAGTATTGCCATGAGTTGCCCTCTGTGAAGTGGTTGTTGACCTCACGGGGGTCGAAAGGCGCTATCCATCCCCCGTTTTTCTTCGGACGCATAAAACCGGTCTGGGGATCGAAAAGGTTTTTCCAGTATTGGGCGCGTTGGCCGAACTCCCGTGCGACAGCGGAATCGCCGAGTTTTGTGGCCACTTGGGCGATGCACCAGTCGTCGTAGGCATACTCCAATTGCTTCGAAACGCTCTCGTGCTCGTCGTCGGCCGTGATTTGCCTTCGGCTTTGGTAGGCCTCCAAACCAAGGTGACTCAATCGAGCACTGTGACACATGGCCTCTAATGCCAAAGCACTGTCGAACCCCCCAATTCCGCGGGCCATGGCGTCTGCTATCACGCTCACCGAATGATAGCCAATCATACAATCGGTCTCGTTGCTGGCCAGTTCCCACACCGGAAGGCGGCCGCCCTGTCGGTAAATGTTGAGGAAACTGCGAATGAAGTCCGTGGTGCGCCTTCGATCAATCAGCGCGTAGAGGGGATGCGCTGCACGGAAGGTGTCCCACAGCGAAAAGACGGTGTATTGGGTCGATTCGCTGTGGTGGATCTGGTTGTCGTGTCCGCGATAGCGCCCGTCCACATCTGAGGCCGTGTTGGGGTGGATCATCACATGGTACAGCGCGGTATAGAAAACCCGGATTTGGCTGTCAGAAAAATTCTCGATGATGATTTTGCTTAATTCATCATTCCACGCTTTGTAGGCCAATCTGCGCGTTTTATCGAATTGAAAATCGGCCCATTCCGCTTCCAGGTTTCTCCTGGCACCAGCAGTGTCGGTGAGGGAGATGCCGGTTTGAATGATGAGGGGTTCATTGGGCTTGAGTTGAAATCGGAGCAGCATACGATTGGGTGTGGATGAGGCATCCACGATAAAAGGGGCTGAAAAGGCCACCCTGGCGTAGCAATGCTGTAGTTGGGCCCAGGCTTTGCTCAGGCGTGCGATGCGTAGATGTCGGTTCCCCTCGGTTTCTATTATGCCTTCCACTACGGGGTCTCGGTGGTTGAGGTCGAGAAGCAGGAGTTGCTCCCTTGCGCGATCAGGGAATTGGATGCGTTGCATACCCGTACGCAGGGTGGAAGTGAGTTCAACCCGAATCCCATTTTCCATGTTCACCTGATAATAGCCCGCCTCGGCACTCTCTTTTTCATGACGGAAAGCAATTCCTATGGGGCCCGCATGAGCGGCGGGATTTTGGGTTAATGGAAGGAAGTGCATATCGCCGTAGTCACTCACACCCGTTCCGCTGAGGTGGGTGTGACTAAATCCATAGATCAGACTGTCTGAATGGTGATAGCCGCTGCATCCATCCCAACTCCCATCGATTCGGGTATCGGGCGACAGTTGTACCATCCCAAAGGGGAGCGTGGCCCCGGGAAATGTGTGGCCATGGCCGCCCGTGCCCACAAACGGATTCACAAAAACAACCGGATCCTGTCCTTGTCCGAGTGGATGCCCAGCCAATCGGGGCGATTCTTCCCCAGGAGGAAGATCAGTTCTGGGGCTAATGCTCTGGGCCCCGACTTCGGTCGGGAGCAGTGCCCAATAAATCGTAAAAAGTAATGGGTTGCACCCTCGGAGGATATGTTTCAGCATGATGGGGTATAAAATTCACGATTTTTGTTTGTCCGGGCAACAAATCGAAGAAGTCGTCGTCGGTCCGGCTGTTCATTTGGAGGTGTACGAATCGCGCTGGGCGCCGACTTCGAACCTCGAGGAGGCCCATGCCCAAGGCGCGCACCTGCAGCTGGGGGTCTGCCCAGGTTTGTTGAAGCGGCCGATGCGGTACCCACCACTGGCTGTTGGGCCGAGCACCATCAGGGCGCCATTCCACCACCAAAAAATAACCAGGTTTCCTCAGGCGTTTGTCGGCCAACACAGAGCGCGGCCAAGGGTCGGCGTAGGATGCATTTGGGGAAATACTGATTTTCTTTCGGGAGCTGCGGAGCGCTTGCTCGCCCTCAGAATGCCAAAGATGAAGGGTCACATCAACCTCCACCGTTCGGCGGGTATCGTTCACCGCAACCAGATGTGGTCGCCCTGATGATGTCGGGTGGTGCCCAGATACCTGACGCCCATTCGCTTGACGCCCATTCGCTTGACGCCCATTCGCTTGATGCCCATCTTCCTGACGCCCATCTTCCTGACGCCCATCTTCCTGACGCCCATCTTCCTGATGCCCATCTTCCTGACGCCCATAAGCCTTAGCCGTGTCGATACCAACCCAAATCGGGTTGTAGTGTAACTTCAGTCGGTGGTAAAGGGCCTTAGGTCGACCAAAATAATCGACAGCGCTCCAGCTGATGCCCGGCCATGCGTCGTTCCACTGCCAAAAAAGGGTGCCCATGCAGTAGGGCTTGGCTGTTCGATGGGCTTGAATAGCCGCTTCCAGCGCCCTTTGCTGCAACAATTGGGTCAGATAGGCATAATGCCGCGGATTGGAGGCCGGCGGATAGTCGCGCCCCAAATAAGTGTTGATCGTCGCCGACCCGGTGGGGTGCCTCTGGTGATGTTTCATGGCAGGCGTTTCATGAAACAGATCGGCCTCATCATCCCCGGCAAATTGTTGGAGCGTGGCCACGTGGGGGAAGCCCTGCATGCCATACTCCGACACAAAGCGACCAACCTTGCGTGTGTATTGTTCTAATGAGTCGAGGCCCCACCAAACCCCCCAATAATGCACGTCCCCTTGTCGGTATGCTGTGGCGCGTCCCCACCCGGTCAGGGGTGAACTGTGGGTGTAAGGCCTTCCGGGATCAAGTTCTTCCAGAAGACGGGGGATGTCTTCCATAAACAACTGTTCATACCCTTTCCACACACGTGCGCTGTCTTCTTTTGTGTATTTCAGACTCTTTTGCCAGCCCCAATTGTGCCATCCCTCAACATTCTCGTTGTTGCCGCACCAAAGGGCAAGGCTGGGGTGACTCCTCAATCGGCTGATTTGGTGGCGCAGTTCCTGTTCCACTTCCATCCTGAACAGGCTATCGGTGGGGTACATGGCACACGCAAACGTGGCATCCTGCCACAGGAGAATGCCTAGGCTGTCGGCGCAGTGGTAGAAAGCAGTACTTGGATAGGTGCCGCCCCCCCAAATCCTGAGCATATTAAGGTGCGCTGAACGGGCCCATTGGAGTGGGGCTGTTTCGGGTTGACGACCCCAAACGGGGTCGCTCATTCGGGTATCAAGCAGGTATCCACCCGGAACCAGATTGGCACCGCGCACGAACAGGGGATGGCCATTCAGTCGGATCAGGAAGCTGCTGCCGCTATCATCGCGCGACTGCATGAGTTCCACCGTGCGCAGGCCCACATTCTGATGCCGTCTTTCAATGGTCGGATCGAGGTAAGGATCGTTTTCCGGCTCATCGGGTAGGTAGAGGGTTGCTGTGAGTCGGTAGAGATGCGGTTCCCCCACATCATGTGTCCACCATAAATGGGGATTGGGGATGATAAAGCGGGTGCGAAACACAGTATCGGCCCGGCCAATCATGGGTTGGGACTGTTCGAGCCGGCAATCACGGCCTGTGAGTTGCAAACGGATGCGGCTGCCTGCTGGAGCACCCCGAAACCGAACTTCGGCCTCAAGCTCGGCTGAATTGGTGTCGGCATGCAGCACCCGGTGGTTGAGCAGGCTGATGACAGGGGCTTTTGTCCATTCCATGCGCACGGTTCCGGTGATACCGCCGGCAGCGAGACGCGGGCCCCAATCCCAACCGAAGGTGTAGGCCGCTTGCCGAACAAAGGTTCGGTGTCCTTCCGGTAGTGGCAGGTGCCCGGCAGAAAGGGAATCATTGAGCCTCTGGATGGGCAGTAGTTCCACTTCAAGGCGGTTGACGCCAGGGGTTAATTGTCCTCCCACCTCAAAACTGTGCGGATGAAACACGTTTTTGGTCACCCCAAGCTGCTTGCTGTTGAGGTACACCCGGGCGTGGGTCATGATTTCTTCGAATACGATTCGGCCATCGGCGCGGGCCGCTTGTGCCGAGTCGACCTCAAAATCGAGTCGACATACCCACATTTGTTGTTCCACCCACTGCACACTATCTGAGGCTTCCCTGCTGTAGGGATGTGTCATTTTTCCCATCCGCCATAGGGCGTCGTAGAGGGTAAATGGGGCTTTTATTCCGTTTAATTCTATGCCTGTTTCGCTTCGGATGCTCCAGGCGTAGGCCGACAAGTCTGGAGGGTGGGGCACAGACAAGTTGGTGTTGGTGGTCGACTGCGACTTCAGCCGATCGGGATTCATCAACAGCACACTGAATCCTATGAGGCTGATGAGCCAGGACTTGTTGGTGAACATGCAGGTGAACATACGAAATAAACTCAAAATATTTAAAAGTGTTATAATAAATAACGAAGCATAAACTCAATGTCACTCGGATCGGGGTTGGGATCGGGGTTGGGATCGGTTGATGGATGTCGACCCAATCCTGCGACCACTGCTGCGGAATGGTAATCGACCATGTCCCCAAATTGTCCAAAAAGTGTGCTGATATTATCCCGTCTAACTCCCCCACCCACCATCAATTTAAGTTGGTCTGGTTTATTTGGCTGCTCTGGT
>CAIVQI010000193.1 GCA_903908015.1 uncultured Bacteroidota bacterium | reverse complement strand
CATTTCCGTGAGTTTGGCCGACAAGGGATGCTCCCCCAGCCTGCGGATCACCGCTGCTTGTCCAGGTTTCAATTCACTCAATCGGGTTTTCACGGCCAAAATCAGGGGGCGGGGCTAAAAAACAGGGGGCGGGGCTATAAAAAATACAGGGCTAAAAAATGGTGCAGGACCGGTACAGCACAGGCTTGCAAAAATACGAAGGCCATCCCATTTTTGCCTAATTTTGAATGTCAATCAATCCCCTTTGAGTCGATTCCGCGCACTGGCCTCCCAGACCTTGGTTTATGGATTGAGTTCCATGGTGGGGCGCATGCTCAACTTTCTGCTGGTGCCCTGGTATACCCGCTTGTTTCTACCCGTGGAGTATGGGGTAGTGACGGATTGGTATGCCGTGGTGGCATTCCTCAATGTGGTGTACGTCTTCGGAATGGAAACAGCATTCTTTCGCTTTTCGCGGGAAGGTGAATCTTCCATCGATGGACAGGGCGCACCCCAGGATACCACATCAGAGGCCTATCGCTCGGCCTACACTACTGTTGCCATCAACTCCATCCTGCTTTCGTCGCTCTTTTGGCTGTTGGCCAAGCCACTTTCGGCTGTCATGCATTATTCAAACCATCCCGAATACGTACACTGGTTTGCATTAATACTTTTTTTCGATGCGCTTGTGGCGATTCCCTTTGCACGTCTCAGGCAGCGAGAGCAGGCGATGAACTATGCCCTGCTTCGCTTGTTGTCGATCGCGCTCAACATTGGTTTCAACCTGTTCTTTCTGGCATTTTGCCCTTTCCTGATCGAAAACGGAACATCCATACCAACTTGGATCTACCAACCCAATATTGGGGTAGGCTACATATTTATCAGTAACTTACTCAGTAGCGGCATATTGGCTGTTGTAATGATTGGCCATATTCCCAGGCGATTGGGTCGGTATTCCCTCAGCCTGGCGCACAAGATGGCTTCGTATGCATGGCCACTGATGGTCGCTGGGCTTGCTGGAATAGCGAACGAAACCCTCGATCGGGTGATGCTCAAGTACCTCCTGCCGGGCTCCCCAGCTGAAGCCTTGCATCAATTGGGGGTTTATGGCGGCGTTTACAAACTATCGATGTTCATGACCTTGTTCACCCAAACCTTTCGAATGGCGGCTGAACCATTTTTCTTCAAGTGGGGCCTGCAACCAAAGAACGGTGAACCACGCAGTGATGATACTCACAATGTTATAATGCAAGGTTTTGTGATCTCAGGGTGCGCTGTTTTCCTTACCCTTACCCTCTTTCTCCACGAAATCAAATGGTTTTTATCGCCCGCCTATTTCGAGGGGCTCTGGGTCGTTCCCTTGCTTTTGATGGCTAATTTACTGTTGGGCATCTACTACAACCAATCGGTATGGTACAAATTGGTGGACCAAACAAGATGGGGACTGTATTTATCGCTCTTCGGTGCGGGGATCACCCTATTGGGAAATTACCTCCTCGTGCCCATTTGGGGCTATGGAGGCTCGGCCATGGCTACCCTTCTGTGCTATTTAGGGATGGTCTTAGCCAGTTCACTCGCTTCCCGAAATCGGAACCCCATAGCCTATTCATGGAAAAAAATCGGGGGATGGATGGCCTCTGCCGCCATTCTATCCACACTGTATTATTTTTTAAAACCTCTTGTTGGCGATCAGGGCGCCCACTTGCTTCGCCTGCTGTTATGGGGTGCGTTTATACTCCAGGCCTGGCGTACGCTCCGCCGGTTATCTTCAGGGAAAGCAAATTGATTTCAGTTCTTCAATTCAGCTGGCTTCTCGTACTCATGACTATGTTGACACAGCTTAACCGGCACAAAAGCCTATTTAATGCCTTAAAATTCCCTATTTTCGCCTTTTATCCATAGACCAGAAGCATTATGAACATCATCATTCCTATGGCAGGAATGGGCAAGCGAATGCGCCCCCATACCCTCACCTTGGCCAAACCCCTTATTCCCATCGCTGGAAAACCCATTGTTGAACGCCTGGTGGAAGATATTGTGCGCGTTTGCGGCACCAAAGTCGAAGAAATCGCCTTCATCATTTCACCAGCTTTTGGGGTGCGGACCGAACAACAACTCATGGCCATGGCAGAGCGGCAGGGGGCAAAAGGGAGCATTCATTACCAGGAAGAGGCCTTGGGCACCGCGCACGCCATATTATGCGCACGTTCCGCCCTGAAGGGCCCTGTGGTTGTGGCGTTCGCCGACACCCTCTTCAAGGCCAACTTCACCCTCGATATTGAACGGGAAGGAATCATCTGGGTGAATCGGGTTGAGGATCCCAGACCCTTCGGCGTGGTCAAAATTGGCACTGAAGGCCACATCACTGAGTTTCATGAAAAACCCTTGGAGTTCGTGTCGGATCTGGCCATTATCGGAATTTATTACTTCCGCGACGGGGAGCGCCTGCACCGCGAGCTACAATACTTGATTGACCACGACATCAGAGACAAGGGAGAATATCAGCTCACCAGCGCTCTCGAACGCATGAAAGTACAGGGAGTTGCGTTTTACCCTGGCACCGTAGATGAATGGCTCGACTGCGGCAACAAAGACGCGACAGTGCACACCAACCAGCGATACCTCGAATTCCTCGGCAACCATAATGGTTCATCCGAACAGGTCGATATCATCCGTAGCGTGGTCATCCCTCCTTGTTACCTGGGTGAAGGGGTTCGCATCACAGACTCTGTGGTGGGTCCGCACGTCTCCATTGGTGCTGGCAGCACCGTGGAGTCCAGCCGCCTCCACAACTGCATCATTCAAGAACGTGCCCTCATCCATCACGCTCATTTAGAGAACAGCATGGTAGGATCCGAGGCGCGCGTGGAAGGAAAGGCCAAACAATTGAGTTTGGGCGACTACAACCAAATTGAATTATAACCACTCGCCCTCATTCACGCACTCATTCACCCCCTCAATCGCATGTCAAGACCCGCTTCGCTCCTGTCGACTTGTTTTTTTATCCCCCTCTTTATCTTTTCATTGATCTTATCGGGGACGCTCGTTATGGCCCAAAGCCCTGGCGAAAAAGGCAAGGCTGGTAAAAGGAAAGTAAAAGCCGAGAAAGTCTCGGGCGGGCGGAATAAAACGCCCGCAACAGCCGCACTCAACGAAGACCAACGCCAGCGGGTTGACCGGTTGTTTTTTGATGCTTTGCGGGAAAAATTAGCCGGCAACAACAAACAATCAGAGCAACATTTTCGGGAGATTATCAAGCTTGATCCCGCCAATGCTCAGGCCCGCGTGGAGGTCGCCCGCATGCTCACCCAAAATGATCAAGTGGAGGAAGCGCTGTCCCTGATCGAAGAGGCCATTGCGCTGCAACCCGAAAACCCATGGCATTTGAGGGTGGGTATCGACTTGGCTACCCAAAAAGGGCGACCATCGAAAGCCATTGAATGGATTACACGTTTGCGGCAAATGCCCGGACAGCCATCTGATGAGCTGGGTTTGGAATTGGCCGCGCAACAGGCGGCCTTGCGGCAATACGACGAGGCCATCAAGACCTTACAGCAACTGGAGAAGCGCATAGGCGTTACACCAGAGGTATCTGAGGCCAAGCGACAATACTGGCAGGCGCAAAATAAATCGGATAAGGCCCTAATGGAAATCCGAAACCTTTGTCTGGCCATCCCCTCCCGTGCCGATTTATGGATGTATTATGGTCAACTCGCCTTCCAGCAGGGCGATGTGAAGTCGGCCCAGGAAGCCTTCCGAAAGGCGATGGACCTTGAACCACGCAGCGGTAAGGCCTACCTGGCCATGGCAGACGTGGAAAGGGTTTTGAAAAATCCTGTGGAGGCCCGCCGACTACTCGAACAAGGGTTCTTCTTGGATGAAGTAGACCAAGAACTGCAAATTCAGATCATTGTGAGCTTGCTTTCTGAAGGATCCAACTCAGCAGGGGGTGGTGGGGATACGGCCTCGATCAACACGGCAGAACGGTTAACCGAGGCCATGTTGCGCGCCAACCCTGAGGCATCGGCCGCCTGGAATATTCGAGCGGAAATCGCCTTCAACCGCAACATGCACGAACAAGCTGTGGAAGCCTACACCCGCTGCATTGCACTCGATGGGGTTGGTCAAAAATACAGTGTGTGGCAGCAATACCTTTTGAGCCTTTATAATTTGTCGCGCTACCCCACCCTCATGTCCGAAGCCCGTCGGGCACAGGATTTATTTCCCAACCAACCCATGCCCTATTATCTTGCCGGATTGGCTGCGCAGCAATTGAAACAAAATGAGGAGGCCATACGGAACTACAAATCTGGCGTTTCTATGATTAGTGGTAACCCCGAATTGGCCGCACAAATGCATGCTTCGCTGGGTGACCTCTACCACGACATGAAGGATTATGTGCGCAGCGATGAGTCGTTTGAGAAGGCGTTGAAAGTGCGTCCTGATTATACCTTGGCGATGAATAATTACGCCTACTACCTCAGTATACGGGGAGATAAACTCGTACGGGCAGAGGAATTGTCGCGGCGCACATTGGAATTGGAACCGGGAAGCGCATCGTATCTCGACACCTACGGTTGGATTTTGTATCGCTTGAAGCGGTATCCTGAGGCGCGCACCTATGTGGAAAAGGCGCTAAAGGCCTCAGGTGATGGCGCAGGCAGCGCTACCTTGCATGAACATTTGGGGGATATTTTGTTTCGTTTGGGTGACACCGCTGCTGCACTGGCCTCCTGGAAGCGTGCACGAGAGGTGGGAGGTGAGACTTCTGAATTTTTACCCCGTAAAATCAGCGAGGGTCAGTTGTATGAATAGGGGCTTGTTGTGTCTGCTCTGTATCGCTCTGGCCCTTCAGGGTTGCGCTGGTCTGCGCAACCGGCAGCCACAGCTTCTAAACACCGTTCCCCCGGGAGGTAGTTCAGCTGCTTTCACCCTGTTAAACCAACTATCATCGCGTGATTTTGAGTCACTCTCCTGGTCAGCGACCGGCCAAATCGGTGTGGTTTTGGATGGCCGCCGCATGGAATCTGCTTTTCAAATGCGCATGCAGCGCGACAGCATCTTGTGGATCAGCCTTAAGCCTATGTTGGGGATGGAGGCATTTAGGGCCAGGATTACGCGCGACAGCCTACAATTCGTGAATCGCTTGAACCGCGAATTTGGCAGTTATCCGATGGCCAAATTAAACGATTTGGCTGGCACCCGGGTAGATCCCCGTATGTTGCACGAATTGCTGCTGGGCCTTGTTGGCGGGATGCGCAACGTAGCCTTTCAGTTTTCGCCCGATGAACCCGGACTCATGTCGGGAAGTGCGGGGAAGGTAACCTATGCACTGAGGGCGGATACAGTTAATATGCGGCCCCATAGCCTACACCTGGCAGGCCATGAAGGTCGCCTCGAGGTCGACTACCAGTCCTGGATGCCCATCGGCGATCGGCGCGCCCCCGAGCGCCTGACCCTCCGGGCCATACCCAAAGCCACTGAAAGCCAGAAAGCGACTGAAAGCCAGAAAGCGACTGAACTAGAGCTTACATTTTCGAAGATTGTGCCAGAACAAGCACAAGAATTTCCCTTCAGTATTCCTTCTGGTTACCGCCGCATGCCTTGATTTTTCCATTACAACCATGGCGAATCATTCCACTTTCGTTTTTTTCCTTACACTTCTTCGGGAATTTCCCCTTTCTGTCTTTGGTGTTCGGTTTGGTTGCTCAGGATCATGGCCTAAATGGGGATTGTTGGGCTTATGGATATGGTTGATCACGCCAATCGGGATGGCTCAAACGCAGAAAACAGACCGCAGCCGATTGGAACAACAGCGCAACGAACTACTTGAGGAAATTAATTTTACACGTCAGGAGCTCGAAAAAGTGGAGCGGCAGCGCAAAAGCTCGGTGAATCAATTGGTGACCCTGAAACGGCAGGTAGAAGTGCGCAACAAAGTCATAGATAATTATGAACAAGAAGTCTCGCTCTTGAATCGGGAGATGGAGCAAACGCGCTCGATTGTGGAGGCCTTGGAACGTGATCTTCAACGACTGCGTGTAGAATATGCGCAGATGCTCAAGGTAGCCCAAAAGCGATTGAATGGCTACCCCGATTGGATGCTGATTTTCTCGTCGGACCACCTGAACCAGGCATTTCGCCGGATCCAATACCTCAGGCAATACCAGGCACACCGCAAGACACAAGCCGAAATGATTGAAATGGTGCGGGCATCCCTGACCCGGCACAGACAAGATTTGGGTCGGGTGGCGGATCAGAAAAAGGGGATATTAGACAAAGAGGAGGAACAGCGCAACCTTTTGGCAGGCGAGAGTGCGCGTACGGGTGAGCTCGTGCGCCGCTTGCAACAGGATGAGAAATCCTTGAGGCGAAAGTTGCGCGAGAAGGAAGCGGCCAGGCGCGAGTTGCAGAAGTCGATCGAGGCCATCATACGCCGCGAATTGGCGTTGCCGCGCAAAGCGGAAGAAGCTGGTTCGGCCGGAGTTTTTACCTTGACCCCTGAGGCGCGTGCATTGGGATTGGATTTTGAGGCCAACCGTGGGCGACTCCCCTGGCCGGTTGCCCGCGGCTTTATTTCAGAGTCGTTTGGCGACCACCCGCACCCTGTTTTGAGTCAGGTTACCGTCCGTAACGATGGCATCAGCATCCGAACCAACCCAGGTTCGGAAGCGAAGGTGGTGTTTAAGGGCGAGGTGACAGCCGTAGTTTCAGTACCTGGTATGCAGAAGACTGTGATTGTTCGCCACGGTCAGTACCTTTCGGTGTATGCCCACCTAGATCGGGTGACGGTGGCCAAGGGCGATCAGGTTTCGACCGGACAACCTATCGGGCAGGTGTATACCGATACCGAAGAGGAAAAAACAGAAATTCAGCTGCAAATTTGGAAAGGCACCACCAAAGTTGACCCACAGCAGTGGTTGCTGCGGAGGTAGATTGTTTCCAAATTTGTATTTTTGAAGATGATCGGTACGCATTCAGCCGGTGGTGCCCATCGCGCCCCATACCCCGTTCCTTTTCTTTGCGCACCCACCCTCTGTTTGGCCGCACTGCTCCTGCTTTTGCCCGGATGCCAGTGGTTTACTGAACCTCCTATGCACAAACCCGACCCCCATTCCTATTCCAACCCACACGAAACCCGTGTCGATTCCTTGCACCTCAGCCTGAAGGTCGATTTCGACACGCACACATTAAGTGGTACGGCCGACTGGTTTCCCGTAGCCGGACATGCATCCAAGCTCATACTCGATACCTATGGCCTCGACATCCATTCTGTAGCGGGCGATGGTGAATCGTTGCCCTTTCAACTGGGCGCGCACGATGCGTTGTTGGGACAATCACTTGAGATTTCGCTTCTACGACCCACCAAACGGGTGCGCATTCATTACAGTACGCGTCAAGGGGCACGCGCACTGCAATGGCTGGATGCGTCGCAAACGGAGGGCAAGAAACACCCGTATTTATTCACCCAGAGCCAGGCCATCCTTGCCCGCAGCTGGATCCCGTGTATGGATAGCCCAGGCCAACGCTTCCGCTACACCGCAGAGGTTGAAGTACCCCCTGGCCTTCTGGCGCTGATGAGTGCGGAAAATCCCACCGAAACCCGCGCTGATGGCCGCTACACCTTCCGCATGAATCAACCCGTTCCAGCCTATTTAATGGCTTTAGCGGTGGGCAACCTGGAATTTAGGTCATTGGGGGAACGCACAGGTGTTTATGCAGAGCCCGCGATGCTCGATCGCGCCGTCCACGAATTTGCCGATATGGAACAAATGTTGGCAACCACTGAATCGCTATATGGTCCTTATGTTTGGGGCCGCTACGATGTATTGGTGCTGCCTCCGTCCTTTCCTTTTGGCGGCATGGAAAACCCAAGGCTCACTTTTGCCACGCCCACGATCATCACGGGCGACCGATCGCTGGTGTCGCTCATTGCCCACGAACTGGCCCACTCGTGGAGTGGAAATTTGGTCACCAATGCTACCTGGGACGATTTTTGGTTGAATGAGGGATTCACCGTATATGTCGAAATGCGGATCATGGAAGCGCTGTATGGCCCCGATTACGCGGCCATGTTGTCGGCCATCGCGCATGCCGATGTTTCAGAAGAAGTAAAAAGCCTCACGGCCTCGGGCAAGGAAGGGAAAACACGGCTCGCAGCCAATACGGCGGGTGAGGACCCGGATGATGGGGTGGGACCGATTGCCTACGACAAAGGCTATCATTTTCTGCTGTTGATTGAACAAACGATTGGCCGCCCCCGATGGGATGCGTTTTTAAAAGCCTATTTCGCTGATCATTCTTTTAACAGCATGCACACTGAGGGCTTTTTGGCTCGCCTCGACAGCCTGCTCAGTGAGACTGAGGAGCGGCGCATTGGGGTACAGGAATGGGTTTATGGAACAGGACTACCGATGAATTGTCCACCCCCCAATTCGGGTCGTTTCGTGGCAGTGGATTCGGCCCTGAGTCGCTGGAGGGCCGGCGATTCCAGCGCTCTGCCTGCCCAATTGAGTGACTGGAGCACGCATGAATGGGTATACTTCCTGAGGCAATTGAACGGTCGTGATTCTCTTTCTGCCACTTTCCTCGATTCCCGCTATGGATTTACCGGCACCCGCAACGCTGAGATTGGTTGTGTGTGGTATCAATGGGTGATTCGATCTGTTCCTGAGCTATCGACCTCCCGTGCGCTGAATTCGGCGGTGGACGATTATGTATCCCAAATCGGCCGGCGCAAGTTTATTCTACCGATTTATAAAGCCCTTAAGGAATCAGGACAGGCCGAGCGTGCTGTAGATTTTTACAAGAGGGCACGTACAAACTACCACTCCTTGGCCAGACACAGCGTGGATGCCCTACTGGGTTGGCCCAATCCTTAAACTCAGGCTTTTGGGATGATGTCAATGCTCATCCAAGCATAGTTCTCAAATAATATGTCAACTTCCACGAACCATAGCGTACAGTACGAGAATTTTGAATGGATTGACTTTTGTAATCCAAAACAGTCAGAGCTTGAAGCCATTGCCCATCAATACCAACTCGATTATTACCAAATAGCTGATAGTCTCGAAGCGGGCCATCTGCCAAAGTTTGAGCAAACCGAGAAGTATCATTTTCTCATATTGCGGGGATTGACGGACAACATACGGAAAGGGGACACCACCATCCATGAGTTGTCAAACAAAGTCGCATTTTTCTACAATTCGGATAGAATTATAACCATTCACCGTTTTGCCTTTGAATTCCTTCAGCCCTCAGAGCGCTCATTCAAGTCAACCGACGAGGTCTTAATTCACTTTATTCAATCGATGGCCAAAACCTATTGGTCGCACCTGGAAAACCTGGATGAGCAGATTGGAAAGGCGGAGAAAAACATCTTCCTGCGCGATTATTCAAAGGTGTACATGAAAGATTTGTATTATTTTCGAACACAAACGCGCATCACCAAAAAACTCCTGCATATCGTTCAGTCGGTGGTGCATCAAATTGTGGTTGCCCCCGAATACAAGTCGGCCCTTCAGGACATCAACGATCAACTACTTCAACTTACACTGAGTTATGACGAGGTTCTGGAGAACGCCAACAACGCCATGAATATGTTTATGTCGGTGAACGCGTTGAAAAGCAATGAGGTTGTGAAACTGCTGACCATATTCTCCGCCTTCTTTCTGCCGCTTACGTTCATTGCTGGTATTTATGGGATGAACTTCAAACACATGCCCGAACTGGAGTGGGTCGAGGGCTATTACCTCGTTTTGGCGGTCATGCTGCTCGTGGCGGTCGTCATCTTTTACTGGTTTAAAAGGCGCCGGATTTTGTGAGCCCCAAAATCAAATACTCACGGGGCAACGATCATATCAATGCGTTTTGATTTGTTGAACGCCTACCAATGGATGACTACTCAGACATTCGAACGGTGGGGAACATCGACATTATTCATGCTGGTGAAGCACATCGAAGCCCCCCTCATGCAGGAATTTCTCGCGTTGCATGATTTTCAAATCGCTCTGGATCATGTCCTCCACCAAATCTGAAAGGGTGTGACGGGGTTTCCACCCCAACTTCTGACGCGCCTTCGTCGCATCACCAATGAGAAGCTCCACCTCGGTGGGTCGGAAATAGCGGGGATCAACGCCCACCAATTGGGTTCCTGTCTTGAGATGAGACACATCATCTACGCCCAGTTCTTCCAGGCGACCCCGATTCACCCCAGCCAGTAACGCCCTTTCATTGACCCCTTCGCCCTTGAATTCCAGTTCCATCCCTAGCCGTTCGAAAGCCATCCGAATAAAATCACGCACATAGGTTGTGACGCCAGTAGCGATCACGAAGTCATCCGGTTCCGATTGCTGGAGGATGAGGTACATGGCCTCAACATAATCGCGGGCGTGGCCCCAATCGCGTTGCGCATCCAGGTTGCCCATATACAACTTGTCTTGCATACCCAGTAAGATCTTGGCGGCCGCCCGGGTAATTTTTCGGGTCACGAACGTCTCTCCACGCAGGGGCGACTCGTGGTTGAATAAAATACCATTGCTGGCAAACATTCCATAGGCCTCGCGGTAGTTCACCGTGATCCAATAAGCATACAATTTCGCCACGCCATAAGGCGAGCGGGGGTAAAAAGGCGTTTTCTCGCTTTGGGGAACCTCCTGAACCAATCCATACAATTCTGATGTGGAAGCCTGGTAGATGCGGGTGTGCTGATCGAGTCCACATATCCGAAGGGCTTCCAGAAGGCGGAGCGTGCCGATGCCATCGGCGTTGGCGGTGTACTCGGGGGTATCGAAACTCACCTTCACATGGCTCATGGCCGCGAGGTTGTAGATTTCATCGGGCTTCGTTTCCTGAATGATGCGGATAAGGTTGGTGCTGTCGGTGAGATCGCCGTAATGCAATTGCAGGCGGCGGCCCGATTGATGGGGATCCTGATAGAGGTGGTCGATTCGGTCGGTATTGAACAAAGACGCCCGGCGCTTGATGCCGTGCACGAAGTAACCCTTATCGAGGAGCAATTCGGTGAGGTAGGCACCGTCCTGCCCGGTGATTCCTGTGATGAGTGCGGTTTTCATGGTTAAGGGGAATGATTTTTCGTTAAACTACAAAGATAGGGAAAGGTAAAGTAAGGAATTCTGAATATTATTTGCCTTTTAGATATTCCGCAATCGTTACAATGGTTGTTTTACCAAATTTTCCCAAATCAGTCAAATCTCTATCACCAGAAATAATATGTGTTGCTTCTCCATCATGAGCCAGGGAAAGCAGAAAATTATCTTTAGGATCTCTGCATCTCTCCATTACACTAACTACGTTTATGATTTCAGAATTCTTCTCAATTTGAGAAAGTAGATCCAACAAATCTTCAGGCGGGAAATATTTTCGAAATTTTGGCCGACTCGCTACGTCCGTAAGCTCTTCGAGCAATTCAATGCTAAACAGCAAAACACACAAGTTTTCTTTAATAATTCGGTCAAGCTTTGAAAACCCACCAATTAATAAAAAACTAATCCAAATATTGGTATCAATGATTATCCTGTCTTTTCTTCGCCGCATATCGTTTATTCCTAACAACCTCTACTTCCTTCGTGATCTCTACTAAAGTTGGTGGATTTGCGGAAGCCCTTACTCTTAATTTTTTAATAACACTATGCAGACTTGGTTCGGTTTTCCGAAATGTAATTAAGTCCAAATCGGCTAAATTCTGCAATAATTTTTTGGCCTTTGGATTCAATATGTCTATTTGATAGGTTTTCATAGGACAAAAATAAGATTTTTCAATCATTTAATTGAAAAGTCAAAGTGAGCGGTCAACAAGTTCGTAGTTGGTGCTTCGTCCGCCCGCTGGTTCTTGTGATGAGTGCGGTTTTCATGATGTGGGGGATGATTTTTCGTCAAATTACAAAGATAGGGAATGCAAAAGTAAGATGCCCTGATAAGGTAGTTGCAATATCACTTTACAGGGGCGAAGCGCAGTATTACCTGTCAAGGAGAAAATACAGTATCATTTTACAGTATCATTTTACAGTATCATTCGTAAAGTAGCGGGATATATTTTTACATTAATTCTTGTTATTCGCATTCAACCTGGATGGTTTTTTTTCATCTGTACGAATGACAATCCATCGCCCGGTCTTATCCGAACCTTCCCGTTTTTGAGATCCGTCCGATTTTAAATCCCTCATCATGCGCTTGACGGTAGCAATAGCCAGATCCAACCCATTCACACGTAAAAATACGTCGTTCTCGTTCAATCCTGGGCTCACAAAACCAGTTCGCGTCTGGAATTAGCCCTTCAACGCACGATCGTTTGGTATGCACTTATAAATTGAAGCAGCCCCAGGTAAAGTTCGCCCAGTCTTTGTTTTGGTTAACATATTTTGCCACTGTCAATTGCTTTTCCCTCAGAAAATTCGAGCCACATTCTCCGCAAAAATGCGGTGATTAGATCAGTTATTCACCGCAAAGCAAATCGCCGTGAATAAACCAAGGCCACTGGTTTGGAGAAAAAAGCGTGGCAGGAATTACAGGATTGGCAGGAATTACAGGATTGGCAGGAATTTCAGTAGTGGCAGGGACTACAGCCCCAGTTCGCGTCGCTGCTGATCATCGATCGGACCCGGCGCATCGATCATCACATCGCGGCCTGCGTTGTTCTTGGGGAAGGCTATGAAATCGCGGATGCTCTCGCTGCCCCCCATGAGGGCGCATAGGCGGTCGAACCCAAGCGCAATTCCACCGTGGGGTGGCGCACCGAATTCGAAGGCATTCAACAAAAAACCGAATTTGCGCTGCGCCTCTTCGGGGGTGAAGCCGAGTGCCTCAAACAACTGCGCCTGCAGGGCCCGGTCATGGATACGGATGGAGCCCCCGCCCACCTCATTGCCATTCAACACTAAGTCGTAGGCATTCGCCAGTACCGTACCCGGCGAATCCGCCAGAAGTTCGATGTGCTCCGGTATCGGAGAAGTAAAGGGGTGGTGCATGGCCATCCACCGGCCTGCCTCTTCATCCCATTCCAATAGGGGGAAATCGACCACCCATAAGGCCTGAAATTCATCCGCACGGCGCAACCCAAGCCGCTCGCCCAATTCGAGTCGGAGCGCACTTGCCGCCTTCATGGTGAGGCTGTCGCCCCCCGCTACCACAAGCAGCAAATCGCCTGCTTGTAAGGCCGCAGCTTCGCGCCACGACTGCAACCGCTCGGTGCTGTAGAACTTATCGACGCTCGACCGGAGGCTGCCGTCGGCTTCCACCCGCATCCATACCATGCCCTTCATCCCGATTTGAGGTCTTTTGACCCATTCGGTAAGCTCATCGAGTTGCTTGCGGGTATAGTCCGCGCCACCAGGCAGGGGAATGCCGACTACACGTTCGGCTGCATC
Source organism: uncultured Bacteroidota bacterium (assembly GCA_903908015.1). Lineage (GTDB taxonomy): Bacteria > Bacteroidota > Bacteroidia > UBA7662 > UBA7662 > F1-60-MAGs140. The sequence goes on along the minus strand of CAIVQI010000193.1, from coordinate 2,692 downwards.
GAAAACACCGAAGTCGACCCCGGAAGTGAGGTCCCGGCCATCCCCTTTGAGGTGCACCAATTCCATGCCGAACCGGATGTCGGGCTTATCGTTGCCAAAGCGCCGCATGGCCTCGTGAAACGACAAACGGGGTAAGGGACCGAGTTCGACCCCTTTAATGACGCGCAACAGGTGCAGCAGGAGCCCTTCAAACATCTGCAGGATGTCTTCGCGCGCCACGAACGACATCTCGCAGTCGATCTGGGTGAATTCGGGTTGACGGTCGGCCCGGAGGTCTTCATCTCGGAAACACTTCACAATCTGGAAGTAACGGTCGAAGCCCCCCACCATCAGCAATTGCTTGAAGGTTTGGGGTGATTGCGGCAGGGCGTAGAACTCGCCATTGTGCAGGCGGGAGGGCACCACGAAGTCGCGGGCGCCCTCGGGGGTACTTTTGATCAGCACGGGGGTTTCCACCTCCAGAAAACCGCGCGCATCGAGGTAACGGCGCACCTCCTGGGCCATGCGGTGGCGCAGTTCGAGTTTTGCCCGCACCGGCTGCCGGCGCAGGTCGATGTAGCGGTATTGCATCCGCAGGTCGTCGCCTCCATCGGTCTCGTCTTCCACCAAAAAGGGGGGGAGCCGGGAGGGATTCAGCAGGCTAATCTTGCTTATCTCTATTTCTATTTCCCCCGTCGCCATTTTATCATTGGGTGCATATCGTTTCACCACGGTGCCTTCGGCCTGGACTACATATTCGCGGCCCAGGTCACGCAGGGCCTGAAGTAATTCGGGGGCAGTTTTTCCCTCTTCGGCCATCAACTGGGTGATGCCATAGCGGTCGCGCAGGTCGACCCACAGCATTCCGCCTTTATCGCGCACCCGGCTCACCCAGCCGCAGAGGGTAACGGAGGTTCCGGCATGGTTGCTTCTCAATTCGCCGCAGGTATGGGTTCGTAGCATCGTGGAGGCCATTCTTTGTGCTGTTTTTGTTTACAAGGGCTCAAAAATCGTGATTCGTCGTTCAACTTTCAATTTTTTGCCCTTCTAATTATCACTTTATGCCCATATTATTGCATGACACCAGCGGGCACCGACCCGACCGGCCGTTGTTTCAACCATTTGAGCCATTCCTTAATGTCGCTATGCTGAATCCGTTTGATGATGCGCACTGGATGCGTCAGGCCCTCAACCAGGCCCTGGAGGCCCGCGATGCGGGTGAGGTGCCGGTTGGTGCGGTGGTGGTGATGGGCCAAACTTTATTGGGTAAAGGCCATAACCTGACCGAGCGCTTGCACGACGTGACCGCCCACGCGGAAATGCAGGCCATCACGGCGGCTTCCAATCACCTGGGCAGCAAATACCTTACAGAAGCAACCCTCTTCGTTACCCTCGAACCCTGCGTGATGTGCGCCGGCGCCCTTTATTGGTCACAAATCGGGCGGGTTGTCTGGGGCGCCCACGACCCCAAGCGAGGGTTTAGTCGCCACGGACCGCTGCTCCATCCCAAAACCGTCATTGAAGGCGGATTCATGGCCCAGGAATCGGCCGACCTCCTTCAAGCCTTCTTCCGTGCCCGACGACGACGCTGATTCTATATCAGCCCATCATGAATTTCAAGTTCTCAATGCCGGTTCTTTTTTCAAAACAAGCGGCACATCGATGCGTCTTCGTTACTCATCGTTCTGTCGGCCCTGGTTGTTGCATTCCGAATAGGGCCAGGCGACATTGGTCAAGGGTGCTGATTATGGTTTATAGTCCTATAAAACCGCACCATGGCGCGAACGTGGGGGAAGCTGAGGCAGGAGAGGAAAATGAAGAACAAGCCCGTGGCGCCGTTGGTTTTCCAGAAATCGAAGGAGTAAAATCCGACGCCAAGCGCAATGGCACCCAAGGTGAATGGGATCGCCTGTTGGTAGAGCTTAGTGGGTGCTGCCTGAAGGCCCCGGGAAATGTGATGCGCACTTTTTACGCTGTGGTCAAAAATAAAATAGAGTCCGAAGGCATACAGAAGGGGAAGCAGGGGGGTTGCGATCAGGTAGAGCGCAAACAAAAAGTGTGTGCGACTCCTGCGCAGATGGAGGATCAAGAGGGCAGCGAGGCAGGCCCAGCCCCATTCCGTGCTCAGCATAAAGGGCAGTTCAACCCTCATTTCTGCCAGCACGGCCGTCGTTTCATCGGGATGGGTACACAACAGAAATCCCAGCAACAACGAGCCCCAAAGCAAACTGACGGGGCCGGCCTTTTGCTGCCCTGTCTGGTATTCCGTTTCACCAAAATGCCACGACGAATACAACAAAAACAGGATCAGTCCCGCCATGGGGCTGATCCACCAGCAGAGGCCCATGACTGCAGAGAAGAGCAAGTACTGAGCGATATATGCGGGGCTTATTCGCGCATCTGGGCGTCCGGATTCGAGCAAATGATCGATGGCGCCATGGGGCAAGCCCAGTAGGAGCAGTCCACCCACCAAAATACCCGCGGAAATTTGGGTCAGCCCGAGGGCCTGCATCAAAAAAATAACGCTGGCCGCAATGAGCGTGAGCATTCGTGGATCCGATAATCGATCTATCCGGTCGCGGAGGGCTGCCTTGAGAAAGGGGTTCCATGGCAAGGTGGCGAGTATGGGCAGCTCTTGCGCCCCATTTGTTTCTTCCCGAAGAAAGCGAACCACCAAAGGAAACGGGATTGTTCTGAAGAGGCTCAGAAAAAT
>CAIVQI010000192.1 GCA_903908015.1 uncultured Bacteroidota bacterium | reverse complement strand
GGTTTGGCAGGTTTATGTTCAAGGATTGCTGGGAGAATTAGAACAGGGTAGGGAAACGATCGTCAAGCATTATGGAGCCCAACAATTAGACGCACTACGAAATGGAATATTGGAAACAACGCCATCTTATTTGGCATCATTTCTTTGGATAACGCGATTTCTGTGGTCGGTATTCGCTGCATTTTTAATTTCCTTGTATTACCGAACCTCATAAAGGGTTTCATACAATTTTGTTTATTTTGTTCCTTCAAACCCAACAATATGCGTCAGGATGAAAATACTTACCGAGAGCCATATCAAGATGGAGGTTTCGGCATGCCAGTATGGTTAAAATGGGGATCGATTACCGGTTTTATTCAAGTTATATTTGTTATAACTCAGTATTATATAGACCCTGCCTTGATGATTGTTTGGTGGAATTCTCTGCTTTCGGTGGGATTGCTGGTGGCCCTGATGGTCGGCGCATCCTTGGCGCAACGTGAACGGGATGGTGGCTGGATCAGTTATGGAGCGAGTGTTTGGGTCATGCTTCGTGTCTGTATGCTGGGTACTTTAATTAGTGTTTTGTTTATGGGATTGCTTTATAATGTGTTCGACAAGGGTCTGGCGGACCAAATGAAGGAGATCACGCTTGAGCAGATGGAGCAAATGTTGGAAAACTTTGATGTGCCAGCGGATGAAATTGAGGAGCAGTTGGAGGCCATCGAGGCGCGCGATTTTACCCAAACGCCAAGGGCATTGGCTACTTCATGGATGATTTCCGTTGTTTTTGGTTTGCTTTTGGCATTAATTGCATCGGCCTTCACCAAGAAAAGTGAGCCCCTGTTTGCTGATGAGTCAACCATCACCCATGAATAATCCGTTGAATATTTCGATTGTGATTCCTCAACTGAATGAGGAGGAGTCACTTCCGGAGCTTACCCGTTGGATTATCGAGGTGCTCACGCGCAGTCAATTGACGTTTGAAATCATTTATATCGATGATGGGAGCACCGACGATTCGTGGTCGGTGATCGCAAGGCAATCGGAAGAATTTCCTGGTTTGGTCAAAGGCATTCGCTTCCAACGCAATTACGGTAAATCCGCGGCTTTGAATGTGGGCTTTGAAGCCACGCGTGGTGAGATAGTATTCACCATGGACGCTGATTTGCAAGATTCGCCCGATGAGTTGCCTGGAATGTACCAGAGAATGCTGCAGGAGCATTTGGATATTTTGAGCGGATGGAAGAAGAAGCGATACGATCCATTGAGCAAAACCATCCCCACGCGCTTGTTCAATTGGGCTACACGCAAAGTTTCTGGTGTGCATAATTTGCATGATTTTAATTGTGGGCTAAAGGCTTATCATGCGAGGGTGGTAAAAAGTATTGAGGTGTATGGCGAGATGCATCGATACATTCCGGTAATTGCCCGCTGGGCGGGTTTCCGAAAAATTGAAGAACAAGTAGTCCAGCACCAGGCGCGCAAATATGGACACACAAAATTTGGAATGGACCGTTTCATCAACGGCTTTTTGGACTTAATGTCAATTTATTTCATGTCGAAGTTTGGACGGCGTCCGATGCATTTCTTTGGATTATATGGAACCCTTTGTTTTGTGACGGGGGGCATCATTACCCTGTTTCTGATCGGGCTAAAATTGTACAACATAGCATTTGATCTGCCTTATCGTTTGGTTACCCAGCAGCCATTGTTTTTCTTGTCACTTGTTTTGATTGTCGTTGGGGCACAACTGTTTTTGACCGGATTCCTGGCTGAACTTGTAACCCGAAATGCTGCAGACAGAAACAGGTATTTAATCAGCCAAAGATCCGGATTTGAGTAGGGTGCTCATTGTGGGACCGGCTTGGCCATTACGGGCCGGGGGAATGGCCACATTCAACGAACGGATGGCCTACTGCCTACAAGAGCAAGGTCATGAGGTGGAAATTATTACGTTCAGCATGCAATACCCGGGTTGGTTGTTTCCGGGCAAAACCCAATTGAGCGATGAGCCCGCACCGGAAGGCCTAACGATTCGTGTTTTGTTGCACGCGCTCAATCCGATGAACTGGCTGTTGACGGCGCGTTATGTTAAGCGATATCAGGCTGATTTCCTCATTCTTCGTTATTGGATGCCATTTATGGCGCCTTGCCTGGGTATGCTTTCGTTTTGGTCGTCACTCATGGGGTCGAAGGCCAGGCGCATAGCACTGGCCGACAACATCATTCCGCACGAGTCGTTTCCTCTGTCGCGTGGACTGACAAATTTCTTTTTATCGCAAACAGATGCGGCTGCAACACTCAGTGACTCCGTTCGGACCGATTTGATGGCTCATGGTTATCGTAAGCCTTCGGTTCGACTCAAACATCCTTTGTATGATAATTTTGGCGAGCCTGTTGATCGTCAAACGGCCTGCAAAGCCCTGGGACTAAATCCAGAATTCACCTATTTCCTGTATTTTGGCTTTATCCGTGCGTATAAGGGTCTTGATTTGCTTTTGGAGGCCTTTTCGGATGCTCGTTTACGGTCCCAAAATGTGCGGTTGATTGTGGCTGGAGAATTTTACGAATCACCCGACCGTTACCACCGAATCATTGAAGAAAACCAGTTAGCGCCGGATTTGGTGCTCATGACCCGCTTTATTCGCAATGATGAAGTTCGCTTTTTGTTCTCAGCGGCTCAGCTTGTCACCCAAACCTATCATCATGCCACCCAGAGTGGGGTAACGCAGATTGGGTTCCATTACAATACCCCTATGTTGGTGACCGATGTAGGCGGACTAGCAGAGTTGGTCGATCACAACCATTCTGGATATGTATGTGAACCTAAGGCTGCAAAGATCGCCGACTGTATGGTCGATTTTCTACAGTATGAGCGATACAATGAGATGTCTGCTCGTGTAGCGGTCAAAAAACGAGAATTCAGTTGGGATGTGTTCGTCAGGCAATTGCTTTCCGTAGGTTTGCCAGCTTGAGGAGCGCGTCAGACTCTTTCTGTCTTTCTTTGGCCAAAACGGATTCCGGAGCTGATGCCACGAAGCGTTCATTCGATAGTTTCTTTTGAACTGAGGCCAGGAAGCCCTCTAAATATTGGATTTCAGTCTGTATCCGTTCACGATCCGCTTGAAGATCCTGAGGTAGGCCAAAATCGGCAAAACAAACATCAGTGAAGGCCAAAAATTGAATGCATTGAGCTTCTTGATCGGGTTTTCCCCATTCGATCGACCCGCAACCGGCCAATCGGGCAATCGTTGCCGAGTACAGTCTAAGATGAGGAATCGGAGGCAACCAAAGCGTTATGGGGTGCTTGGGTGATAACTGGCGTTCGTTCCTAAAGTTCCGCAACTGAACAATGATTTGTTGAACTTGTTCAGTGTTGCGGAGGATGTTCACATCAGGCTCAATCGTCCCAGGAAGGGGTGTGAGACCAATAAAATCACAATCCCGACGATCATTATCGAGGGCATGCCAGAGCTCCTCCGAAAGGAAAGGCATCACAGGATGTAGGTATTGTAGTAAGGTGTCGAGAAAAAGTCGTGTGGCATTCAATACATCCTCCTCAATGGTGCTGCCGTATGGAGGTTTGATCATCTCGAGGTACCATGAACAGAAGTCATCCCAGATCAGTTTATACAGTCCTTGGGCCACGTCCGACAGACGAAACTTGGCGTAATCACTTTCCATTTGCAACCTGAATTCATGGAGTCGATGACCAAACCATTCAACGGCTGGATGTAGATCAGGTGAATCACCTTGAATGTGGTGCAATTCATCAATATTTGGGGCTTTTTGGGACGCCATAAGCGCTTCCTGCCATCCCTGAATCAGACGGAAGGCGTTCCAAATTTTATTGGCGAAATTTCTTCCTTGCGCCACCAATGCTTCGTCATACAACAAATCATTGCCCGCGGGTGAACTTAACAGCAGCCCCATACGTAGGCTATCGGCTCCATAACGATCAATGAGATCGAGCGGGTCCGGGCTGTTCCCCAAAGATTTCGACATTTTTCTTCCCTGTTTATCGCGTACAATACCCGTTAAATACACATCATGAAAGGGAATTTGGTTCATATAGATTCTGCCCGCCATCATCATACGGGCCACCCAAAAAAACAAGATATCGGGACCAGTCACCAACACCTGGGTGGGGTAATAGTAGCGAAGGTCCTCATTGGCTTCTTCGGGGTTCTTGTGGGTGATTTGAGGGTCAAATACCGTGAGGGGCCAAAGCCAGCTGGAGAACCAAGTGTCGAGAACATCCTCATCTTGTTTGAGATCTGTGGCTGTCCAGCGCCCACCACTCAGACTCGCCGCAGCGTCTGCTGTTCGTTCTACCCACACGCTCCCGTCAGGGGCATGCCACGCGGGTATGCGATGGCCCCACCACAATTGTCGGGAGATGCACCAATCACGGACATTGTCCATCCAGTGTCTGTAGGTTGCTAAGAATTTGTCGGGGTGTAACCGTACTGCTCCCGAAAGCACGTCTTCGAGTGCAGGTCGGGTAAGTTCCTCCATGCGTACAAACCACTGCATGCTTAGTCGTGGTTCGATGACTGCATTGGTTCGTTCGCTATGGCCCACATTGCTTTGATAATCCTCGATTTTTTCGAGGTCTCCTGCCTCATCGATTAATTTGATGATCTTTTTCCGGGCTACAAAACGGTCTTCACCCACCAAAATCTCTGATTTCTCATTAATTTTTCCGTGATCATCCAGAATATCTACAATTTCCAGTCCAAATTTCTGTCCCAACGCATAGTCATTGGGATCATGCGCGGGGGTAACTTTCAGGCATCCTGTGCCAAAATCCATGCTCACATAGGGGTCTGCAATAATCGGAATGCTTCTTCCCGTCAGCGGAATACGAACCATTTTTCCATGCAAGTGCTGGTAGCGGGGGTCGTCAGGATGTACACATACAGCGCGGTCGGCCATGATGGTTTCTGGACGAACCGTGGCCACCACAAGGTATTCACTCGGGCTTTCCACGAATCGGTATCGCAAATGACACATCCGTGAGGCCACTGTCTTAAAGACTACCTCGTCATCGGCTACAGCCGTTTTGCCTATGGGATCCCAGTTCACCATACGTACACCCCGATAGACATAGCCTTTGCGGTAGAGGTCGATGAACACATCCGTGACCGAACTACTGAGTTCAGGCGACATGGTGAATGCTTCCCTCTCCCAATCGAGCGATGCCCCTAGTTTTTTCAGTTGGTGGAGGATGATGCCACCATATTTTTCCTTCCATGCCCAGGCGTGACGAAGAAATTCTTCACGTCCGATATCGTCTTTGTTTATGCCCTGTTCCAACAACATATTCACCACTTTCGTTTCGGTAGCAATCGAGGCATGATCGGTACCGGGCACCCAACAAACGTTTTTGCCATCTAACCGGGCCTTGCGCGCCAAGACATCTTGTATGGTGTTGTTTAGCATGTGCCCGAGGTGCAATACACCGGTTACGTTTGGCGGGGGTATCACCAAAGAATAAGCGGGTCTGTGATCGGGTTTTGAACGGAAACAATCGTGCTTCATCCAGAGATCATACCATTTCTCTTCTGCTTGGGCCGGATTGTAGGTAGTAGACAACGCCATGGTTTAGGTTTACAATTGAGGGGCAAAAATAGAACCTCATCTTGAATTTCAGGGCTTTAAGACGTATTTTTAGAGCGATTTATCAAAAATGTTTCCTCATCAGATTTGCTCGAAGGTTTTGCTGTCGCGTCGTGTTCAAATCTTGGCATTGCTCTCCATATCATGGTGGGGACTGCAACAGTGTGGTTCAGCATCCTCTTCGGACCAGAAAATGGCAGACCGCCTGCAGGGTGAACGCTTTTTGAATCTCCACGACAGCGCTGGCTATGTGGGCAAAGAGGTTTGTGGAAGTTGCCATGCCGATATTTATTCAAGTTTCATGCAAACAGGAATGGGGCGTTCGTTCGGACCGGCTGATCTGATACACTCAAGGGCGGATTGGAATGGGCAACATGTGGTGTATGATTCGCTGAATGATCTTTATTATTTGCCTTACCGCGTCGATTCATCACTTTTTTTAAAGGAGTTTAGGTTGCAGGGAAGGGATACTGTTCATCACCGTGTTGAGCAAATCAGTTATGTGGTGGGTTCTGGGCAGCATACCAACAGTCATTTGTTGAGTATTGGTGGTTATCTCTACCAAATGCCCGTAACTTATTACACCCAAAAGGCTTATTGGGATTTGCCACCCGGATTTGAGCGGGGCAATAATGCCCGATTTGGACGAGCTATTTTGTCGGAATGCATCAGTTGCCACAATGCATACCCCGATCAGGTTCAGGGCTCTGAACATAAGTATGCGCGCGTTCCCTCTGGAATCGATTGTGAGCGGTGTCATGGTCCAGGTCGGTTGCATGTAGAGGGCATACGAGGCGGTACGCTGGTCGATACGTCTGCTGGCCCAGATTATCGAATAGTGAACCCCAGGCGACTCCCGGTTTCCTTACAAATGAGTATATGCCAGCGCTGTCACCTCCAAGGGAATGCGGTCTTGAAGCCAGGAAAAGATTTTCATTCTTTCCGGCCCGGCATGCATCTCGACGAGGTTCTCAGTGTTTTTCTGCCACGGTATGAAGGAGAGGAGGAGCATTTTACTATGGCTTCTCATCCCGATCGCCTCATGCAATCTGAGTGTTTCAAACAATCATCGGGCACTTTGAGTTGCATTAGTTGTCATAATCCCCATAAAAGTGTGGAGTCGACACCTGCCAGTCACTACCGCTCTGCGTGTCAGAGTTGCCATGGAGGGCCTGACGCATGTAAGGCGTCCTTAAAAGAGCGAAAATCCCTGGATAACGATTGTGCCTCTTGCCACATGAAAAAAACTGGAACGAGCGATATTCCTCATGTGAGCATTACAGATCATAAAATCAGGGTATATACGGGTAATGCTCGAGCCAAACCCTTAGCGAAAGGGCGATTCATTGGATTGGCCAGCATCAATGAACCCAATCCGGATGCGCTCACGCGGGCCAAAGCTTGGATTCAACAATACGAACGATTCGACACCCAGTCCGATTTTCTGGATTCAGCAGCTTTCTGGTTGAAGCAGATGAATCCAACCCAGGATAGTTTGTCGTGGCTCACCACAACCATCCATTTGACTTTCCTGCGTCATGACCGTTTGGGTGCGGTTCGTTTGGCAGCACGTTATGGAAATTGGCTGGGTCGGCTTGATGCTTGGAGCGCTTATCGAATGGGAGAGCTGCTGCTTGAGGAAGGAAAACTTGATTTATCACAAAATTATTTGTCTGTTGCTGTTATGCTGATGCCCTTTCAGCTTGACTTTCGATTAAAGCTCGCTTTGGCCGAACTGAACCAAGGCGATGTTCAGAAATGTTCGGTTCGACTTGAGGATTTACTTCGCGAACAACCGATGTATGTGCCTGCGATGACCAATTTGGGCTATTTAAGTTTAAGGGCAGGGGATGATCGGAAAGCCGAGTATTGGTACCGTAAAGCTCTTGCGCTCGAACCTGATAACCCATCTGCACGCATGAATTTCATCGGATTGCTGCTGTATCGCAAGCAAACAAAGGAGGCCCTTGTTGCACTAGAGCAATTTAAAACCAGGTTTCCGGGCCACCCACAGGCCAATGAACTTTATCGTTCCATGATGCGCAGCAATAAACCGTAAACGGCCTTCATTCACCCAGTTTTTCGTACAGAGTAGATGTTAAACAATTTTTATGAGCGTTGGTAAGGCACGCTCTCAGGCACGCTCTCAGGCACGCTCTCGAACGACTTCTCGGTCGACAGCTCTGGCAAACGCTCGGGAAAACTCTAGGGCGACTTCCCGAAAAGGCAAAAATGCTAAAAGGGTAATAAATCCATTGTTCAGACTAATTGTTTTAGGGCTACTGCTCTTTGCCTTGTATGTCTCTTTCCATGCCTATAAGGCTTATAAAAGAATGAATGGGACAAACGTATTTCTGTCTTACAAATCGAAACCTGTTTATCTTGAAATTCCATCTGGATGCACTTGGCCCGAATTGCTGGATCTGATTGAACGAAATCGGATTGTGCGCGATCAAGCTGCATTTGCGTGGGTGGCCCAGGAATTGGGTTACATACAATCCATTCGGCCTGGAAGGTACAATCTGAGTGGAATCAAAAGCAATCGAGAATTGGTGGAACACCTGAAGACGGGCAAACAGTCACCGGTCGAAATAAGCATTCGGAAGTTTAGGCGAATTGCATCTTTGGCTGCAGCATTGGGCGCAAAATTGGAGCCGGATTCTGTAGATTTCCATCGAATGTTTTTGGACACCCTCGCTCTTTCAGAAATTGGTTTGAGGCCGGAAACGGCCATGTCACTCTTTATCCCAGGATCATATGCGTTCCTTTGGAACAGTTCTGCACCGGAAATATGCAGTCAAATGCATGATCGTTATGTCAAATTTTGGACACCTCACCGGAGGAAGGCAGCTGAAGATTTGGGTTTGTCGGCCTCGGAGGTATTCACTTTGGCCTCCATCGTAGATGAAGAGAGCGACAGGCCGTCTGAATTTAGACGGATTGCAGGCGTTTATTTGAATCGGTTGCGCCTGGGCATGCCACTTCAGGCCGATCCGACATTGCGGTTTGCCTCCGGTAATGATGATCTTAGGCGTATAGAGGGCGCTGTATTGCGTATTGAATCGCCATACAATACTTATTTGAATACAGGATTGCCTCCTGGTCCGATTTGTACACCTTCAATCGCGGCCATCGATTCAACTTTAAAGGCAGAGCGTCATAACTATCTCTATTTTTGTGCGCGATCTGATTTTTCGGGTTACCATAGCTTTGCCGCTGACTTTCCAACACATCAGAGAAATGCACGTTCCTATCAACGGGCACTGAATGCTATAAATCGGGATTAAATTTGTTCAAGGGCGATAAAGGATTCCTCAATGTTCAAACACGATGTTTTTTACCGAGTGCGTTATGCCGATACAGACCAAATGCGGTTCATGTACTACGGGAATTATGCGCGACTTTATGAAATTGGCCGTGTTGAGTCGCTGCGCACATTAGGTTGCCATTACGCAGAATTAGAAAAGGCTGGAATATGGATGCCTGTTTTGGACCTTCAATCCCGTTATATGAAACCGGCTTTTTATGATGATGAACTTCGAATCGAGACCCGAATTCTCTCGATACCGACGACACGTTTATTTTTTGAATATGAGATTTCTCGAGCTGGAGGAGAGGTCATTCACCAGGCCAAAACCACACTCGTATTTCTTTCATCGGAAAAGGGTAGGCCTTGCCGTGCTCCAGACAGGCTACAAGCTGCACTCTCACCATTTTTCTCCGTTTAGTTGAGTACGTTTTTGTCCCCTGCTTTGGTTAGGTTTTTGGGTCACCTCAGGCCAATACTGAATCGCATTCATGTGGGTCATCGCCCTGCTGTGCCCCTATTTGATCTGCTGGCGTATTTGATGCGTCAACTTCGACAGTCTGATTTGAATTTACGGGCATCGGCAATCAGTTTCAGCTTTTTTCTGGCGATCTTCCCAGGATTGCTCTTTTTGTTTAGTTTGATTGCCTATATACCGGTCAATGGTTTGGACATGGCCATCAGGCGAACCTCACAAGAGTTATTGCCACCACCAGCTTTTGAATTGCTCTACACGACCATCGAGGATATTGTGGGTCGGCAACAAGGTGGACTTTTATCATTTGGATTTTTGCTGGCTTTCTATTTTGCCACCACAGGCCTCACAACTTTAAGTCAATCCTTTAACATATCCCTGGAGGTCCGTGAAAGTCGTGGATTTATTCGACATCAACTTACAGTGCTGGGGTTGACCATTTTACTCACACTGTGTTTGTTATCGGCTTTATTTCTGATTTTATTGGGTGATTTCTTGTTCGGTGAATTGAATCGTATGGGTTGGATGCCGGATGGACTGCTTCCCCTTATGTTGAACATACTGCTTTGGGTCATTATTATCTTACTCGTGTATGTGGGCATTGGCTTACTCTACTACTTCGCCCCTGATGCGCCCAAAAGACATGGGTTTTTCGCATTGGGGTCTGCTTTAGCTACAGTGCTTTTTATTGGGAGCTCATTGGGATTTTCATTTTATGTCCAGCATTTTGGCAACTATAATCGACTCTATGGATCACTCGCCACGTTGATCGTCTTAATGCTATGGATTTATGTGAATGCCTGGGTCATCTTGATTGGATTTGAGCTGAATTCTGCCCTCTATGTGAAGCGAAGCTTAGGATCAAGCTTGGGTTCTGTAGGTCATGGGACATGAGGTTTTTTGTATCAGCGATTATCAAATTCGGCATATTTTGGTGCTTTTTGGATTAAAGGGATGAAAAGTAGGGTGAATCAGTGATAGGCCTTATCCTTAGAAAAAGGTGATTCTAATCAAAAAAATCTTACTTATCTTTGCACCTTCGAAAGCCCAGGTGGTGAAATTGGTAGACACGCTACTTTGAGGGGGT
>CAIVQI010000191.1 GCA_903908015.1 uncultured Bacteroidota bacterium | reverse complement strand
TACAAGCGGGTGGGGTGCTCCTGCTCGAAAATGTGCGTTTCCATCCCGAGGAAGAACAGGGCGACGCTGAATTCGCACAACGATTATCGCAGCATGGCATGGTGTATGTCAACGACGCTTTCGGAGCTGCGCACCGCGAACATGCATCTACCGCCACAGTGGCCAGATTTTTCGGTGATGACCGAGCAGCGGGCTTTCTGATGGAGGCAGAAGTGAAGAATGCCGATAAAGTCATGAAGCAGGCCCAGCGACCGTTCACTGCCATCATGGGGGGTGCCAAAGTTTCAGATAAAATACTCATCATCGAAAACCTCATGGATCGGGTCGACAATCTGGTGATTGTTGGCGCTATGGCCTATACGTTCATGCGGGCCATGGGTGGACAAACAGGAGCGTCTTTGTGTGAAGAGGATAAGCTGGATCTGGCCCGCACGCTGATGCAAAAAGCCGAGCAACGTGGTGTGCGCTGGGTGCTGCCCGTCGATTCGGTGGCCGCCGACCGATTTGCGGCAGATGCCCAGACCAAAGTAGTGAACAGTAACGAAATACCCGATGGTTGGATGGGTCTCGACATTGGACCTCAGGCGGCCGATGAAATCGGTTCGCTCATCCTGAACAGCCGAACCTTACTATGGAATGGCCCTGCTGGTGTTTTTGAACTGGAGCCCTATTCACACGGCTCCCGTTCGTTGGCTCAGGCTGTGGCTTCGGCAACCGCCCAGGGCGCTTTCAGCCTGATTGGTGGCGGCGATTCAGCGGCAGCAGTGAATGCCTTCGGCCTCTCTGCCCAAATGAGTTATGTGAGTACGGGTGGCGGCGCACTTTTAGAGTATATGGAGGGCAAAACCCTGCCTGGCGTAGCGGCCCTCGCTTAAACGCCCCGCGCCGAATACACGCAGCGCGATACACTTAATATTCAGTTCTAAGGTCGTTGCCTGACCCCGTGGGGTTTGGGCAGCGCCTTGCTGTTTTAGAAATGACTATTGTTATGAAATGTGGATAAATTTTTAGTGTAAAAAAGTGGGGGAAAGTGGGGAAAAGTGGAAAAAGATGTACTTTAGTGCTTCCAAATCCCCCGCATGTCGCACTTTATTGGCGAATTTGAAATACGTCTGGATGCCAAGGGCAGGCTGTCACTGCCTGCCGGTGTGATCCGTCAATTGCCTGCGGGCGGGGGTAAGGTGGTGATTAACCGTGGATTTGAGCCTTGTTTGGTGCTGTATCCTGGGGCTGAATGGGATCGGCAGGTAGCCGAGTTGTCGCGCCTCAATCCGTATGTGAAGGAAAACAGGGAGTTCGTGCGCTACTTTTTGCGTGGGGCTAGTCCGGCCGAGCCCGATTCCGCCAACCGAATCCTGATCCCCCGGGCCTTGCTCGATTATGCTGGGATCGACAAGGATGTGGTGATGATGGGCAACCTCTCCAACCTCGAATTGTGGTCGCCAGAGCGCTACAAAGCCCAGCTCGATCGCGAGCCAGAGGATTTTTCAGCCTTGGCAGAAAAAGTGATGGGAGGGCGAAGCGTATGACCATCAACCAACACACCAACCAAGCGCGCGAATTAACCCTCAAAACGCAAGACCCGTCCCCGAATTTATCGTCTAATCATCGATCCTATCATGATCCTGTTATGCTGCAGGAGTCGATCGATGCTTTGCACATACAATCAGGAGGGCGGTACATCGACCTAACATTCGGGGGAGGCGGACACAGCCGGGCCATACTCGATTGCCTCGGCACGACGGGCCGCCTACTGGCCTTCGACCAGGATCCCGACGTACACGCCCATCTGCCGCATGATGGGCGTTTTGCATTCGCCGATGCTAATTTTCGGCACCTCAAACGCTTCGCTGCACACCACGATATGTTGCAGGTCGATGGCATCCTGGCCGACCTGGGGATCAGCTCCCACCAGATTGATGAACCCCGTCGCGGATTTGCTTTCCGTCACGAGGCAGCGCTCGACATGAGAATGAATCCGAGGGCCGGACAAACAGCAGGGGATTTTTTGAGGCTGGCAGATGAAGGCGAAATAGCACGGGTGTTGCGTCAATACGGGGAGATCACCGCAGCCCGCCGCGTAGCCCAACTTATCGTACTCGCGCGAACCCGCAACGCCATGAACACCACAGCCGAATTGTGCAAGGCCATCGAGCCCATCAGCGCGAGCGGCAAAGAGCGGCAGTTCACCGCACGCCTGTTCCAGGCCATCCGCATTCATCTCAACGATGAAATGGGTGCGTTGCGTGAGATGCTTCAGCAGACCGCCGCTGTTTGCGCACCCGGAGGATATTTGGTCGTCATCAGCTACCATTCCCTGGAGGATCGATTGGTGAAACAGTTCATGCGCAGCGGACATTTCCACAATGCCATCGAAACCGACATC
>CAIVQI010000190.1 GCA_903908015.1 uncultured Bacteroidota bacterium | reverse complement strand
TATCGGCTAATGAGATCCTGATCGCTTACACTGACCATGGTCGTTTTCATAAGAAAAGGGGTTTAGGTTCAGGTAGCGCTTTTTTCTATAGGGTCTCTTTTTGGGGTGTATTGATTAACGGGGTGAAAGTAGGATGAAATCTTTTTGATGCATCCCTTGTTTGTATTTTTTCTAAAATTTTTTTTTGGGCATATGGGCTTAGCCAAAGCGCAAATTCAACTACATTCACTCTCTCATCATTTGTTTGTTTGTTTATGCACCGAGAAATCCACCATTGGTATAGTCCCAACCTCAACAAAGAAATGCCTTTGTCGGCCTACGGCCACTATGGCCCCGTACTACTGCTCATTCCTACCGCAGCAGCCGATTACCTTGAATATGAACGATTCGGACTCCTCGAATCGATACGCCCATGGATCGATGGCGGAAAAGTAAAGGTGATGAGCATCGACAGCATCAACCGAGAAAGTTGGCTCAGTGAAGATATGCCCTACGCCCTACGCGCGCGCCGACATGAAGAATGGAACCGCTATGTATTTGATGAAGTGGTGCCTTTTATCCGCCGGCATTGTTCCGAAGAAACCCCCATTTACCCCTGCGGGGCTTCCTTTGGCGCCTTGCACGCGATGAATCTATTCCTCAAGCGTCCTGATCTGCTCCAGGGAGCCATGTCATTTAGCGGGGTGTATAACCTGATGGAATACACGAAAGGCTACTACGACGACCTGGTTTATTTTAACTCGCCCTCGCATTATGTGCCTCAAATGCACGACCACAAAACGCTTGAACGCATTCGGGCAGGCAAGATCGTACTGGCCACGGGAAGTGGTGCTTATGAAGATCCCAATGCTTCGCGCATGTTTGGGGATGTGCTTCAGTCGAAGGCGATCCCCCACCTTTTGAGTATATGGGGACCAGAATGGACGCACGACTGGCCAACCTGGAAGGCTATGATGCCTTGGATCCTGAAGGATTATTGAGGCACATTAGTTCGTTCTATCCTTGCTATTGATAGGTAAAAGCTTTAGGATGCAGCAAAGCGCCGGTAGATAATCAGGAATAGGGTGAGGTCGGCCTCCGATTGTGCGTCCCAATGTCGACCAGGGAGAAGGCTGCCGAAAAGCATCTCCTCAGCCTCCTGAAGCGAGTTGAGTCGGTTGAGCCGATCGAGATCGGCCGTGAACCGCATCGCATCGTTGTTGAAAAAGCTGCGCATCAGCAGGAACTTCTCGTTCAATCCTAGTCCTTTTTTGATGTCTGTTACTGGACGCAAACGGGCATCAGACAAGCGGGTTGGGCCATCCTTGCTGGAGTGAATCAGCTGCTCGATTCGCGACGGAGGGCGAATACCGGTGGTTCCGCCAGAAATATTGCTGGCGGATGTTTCCTGCCTTGGGATACTGTTGATGATGTCGTCAGCCACCGCATTGGCACCAGAATTTGGACCACCGTCCGGACCCGCATGAACTTTGGAAGCGGTTGTGTGGTGGTCGGTCGACAACTCAAACAATGAGGGGGTGTACC
>CAIVQI010000189.1 GCA_903908015.1 uncultured Bacteroidota bacterium | reverse complement strand
TGTTATAACAAACATTTTATGTCTTTCATGAGCCATTTGAAGGAATTCTAGCGCTCCGGGCACAAAAGGCGATTCAATTACCTTTTGAAGGGATAATGTTGAAAAGGTCTTACTCAATTCGGCCATTCTCTGTTCGCTCAAACTTTCCCGGAGCCATTCCTCGTGCCAGATTCTAAATTTTTCAAAGCGACTCACCCCGCCGTTGGCGCAATGGAAGTCACGCACACGCCGGGCAAATTCTTCGCCGTAGGGCAGATACATGCTGTAGAATGCCTCGGTTTTGGCCTCAACAGATTCGAGTATTACGCCGTCAAAGTCCAGGAACAGGGTGGTAATCATTCGCTTTTTTGGATAAACCAGTGGGTAGTACGGGTACGGACCGCCAATAGTTGGTGTATGGGCAAGGGATTTTCAGGTGCCGGCTGTCCGAGTGCCTCGATGATCCGGTGTTTGGGGGGTTGCGGCCCGATCATGAGTGCGAGTTCACGAGACCGGGCGAGGGCCGAGAGTGACAGTGAGTAGCGCCGGGTGTTTTCGGGCCCTTGGGTGGGATAAAACACGGGCTGTGGATCTGTTTCCGCCCGAAATCCCGGAAACAGGCTGGCGATATGTCCATCTTCACCCATTCCGAGCAGGATCAGGTCAAATACCCCTTGGCCCTCCTGTAGGCACAACTCAATGGTGTGTGCATATTGGGAATACCCTTGCGGTTGCTTCGGGTCGAAAATATGGGTATTGAGGCCCTGCATGAGTGCCTTTATTTGGTACCCATTGCAGTGTGCATGCTCGATGGGCACATCCCGCTCATCGGTCAGAAAGAAATTGATTCGTTCGGACCCCAGTCGTCCCTTCCAATTTTGGGCAAAAGCCCCATACAATTTGAGCGGTGTAGTGCCCCCGGCCAAGGCAATGTTCACCCGGGTGGTCGGGTCTGCTGAGAGGGCAGAAATAATTTTTTCATCCGCAAATGCGATAATGTTATCCTTCCAGTCCTGCTCATCGGCATACCAATGCTGTTCACTATTGTTCATGTCCGGTGGCACTTTGGTAAACGGAACGAACGCACTCCAGGATACCCTGACCCATATCGATATGCGGATTGGCCAGCAATTTTTGGCTTACAGTCGGATTGAAACTGTATGGGGTTTGTTGATAGTGATTGTCGCTGGGCGTTTCACTGAGGAGGATCTGTAGGTCGCTCTTCCCGATGATTTCCCGAATCATCTGAAACAGTTCCTTGCGTTTCATTCGTTCGTTTCCCGTCAAGATTATATGCCGATTGTGGTATTCCTGTTGTTCCACCACATCCACCGACAATCGGGCTGCGTCGGCCGCATGGATATATTCCCTGACTTCCTCGCCATCACCGTGGTGCACAATCTGATTTTGCTTCATGGCCATTTCTACAATTTTGTAGAGGTAGTTGTTGTGAAAATACCGCTCCGAATAGAGGGAGCCATAGCGGAGAATCACAAATTTTTGCCCGTATTTATGGTTATATTCCTCAACGATTTTCTCACTGGTGAGTTTGGAAATGCCATAGAACGACCCTTTATTGCTCATCGCATAGGCGCTGCTTGCATATACAAATAGTGGAGCCTGGTTGGCACGAACTGCCTCCAGAATATTGGCATTGCCGACCACATTCAAGTTTAGCGTTTTTAGGGGGGCGCCGACGGCATCGTCGAGATTGGCAAAACCCGCAAGGTTGTAGATTACGGTTGGCTGGGTTTGGTGCACTACCGCTTCCACAGCCGGCAAATTCATGATGTCGAGAGCGTGGAAGTCAGCGGAGGCTTGTAGGGCCGGGGGCGACTGCAGGTCCGCGATATGTACTTCATACCCTCGCCTGAAGAGTTCCTCTACCAGATAAACCCCTATAAATCCGGAGCCACCGAATACAAGAGCTGTTTTCCTACTCATGAACGATTCCGGTAGGCATTCATTTGTTCGCGTACATTCTGGCCCAGAAACAGGAAGTCGAGACTAAACGCGAGAAAATTGTAGCCCTTGTCGCGCTTTTCGGCCAATTGGTGGGCTACGGGGGGTATCACATGAAATCCGAGGTTGATTCCCCGCTCCGAACCGATTTTTTCGACCTGCGCAAGGGCCTCAATGACCGCCGGATCGTCGAATTTACCCGGCATCCCCATGGAGGCCGACAAATCGTAGGGTCCAACAATTATCCCATCTATACCCGGCACATTCAAGATTTCCTCCAGATTCTGAACAGCCTGTATGTGTTCTACCTGCACAATCAGTACGGAGTGATTTTCGAGCCATTCTTTGTATTCCGGAAAATGCAACCCATAATGCTGCGCTCTCGACAGGCCCACACCGCGCTTGCCCTCATTGGGGTACCTCACACACCCAACGGCGTATTCTGCTTCTGCGCGCGTATTGACCATCGGTACGATTACGCCTTGCGCGCCGGCATCCATCACCCTTTTGATGATTACTTCCTCGTTTTTACTCACACGCACCAGGGCATCCATCTGGTTTCCCTGAATATGCCCCATGAGATTCATGGCATCCGCTACGTCGATGGCCCCGTGCTCCATATCAATCACCAACCACTCAAAACCTCCGGTGGCCATAATTTCAACGACCGATTGGTGGTTGATGGTGAGCCAGGACCCAATAGTCTCCTCCCGGCGGTTCAATTTATCCTTGAGCCTACTTCCTGTGTGTGAAAAATTCATACTTGATTTTGATTACTATTTTGATGATTTCCTGGGGTTCCTTGGACGCCATTTGGGTTTTGTGCACATCCCCGGGGAAAAACAAGCCGAACATTCCGGGCGTCAGGAGGACAGAGGACCGTCGGTCGGCACCGGATGGTTGATAAAATATGCAGTCATCGTCAATCGAATACGCTCTGGATTGAATCAGGTCGTCCGGGGCGTATAAATCGATCTGTTCAATTCCACTGCTCACAACCTGCAGATCAACCCAGTTTTTGTGGGATTCGGTTGTATGGTCTGCTGTTTTGGTGGTGTAGGTCATGACCTTGGCATATGCCCAATCGTTAATGGGAAATTCGCCCCATTGGGGTGTTTGGGCATGACTTTCTACAGCCTGCATCACGACCTCAAATTCTGCTGGAAAATACAGCCGCCAGTTCGATAGAAAATCGTGAATCATTGTTTGGTGAATTGGTACATGAATTCGGCGAGCACAAAATCTTCCGGTTCATCGATATCGATGGCTTCCAGTCGGGGTATCTCAAACATCCACGGCTTGTTACCGATTCTCTTTTGTCCTGCTGCTGCAAACGAATGCCTGGAAAACAAATAAAAACAAGAATTTTCCTCATAAATAGGCGGCAAATCCTGTGTTTTTAGGAGTACTGCAGGGTCATGATTCACTGCCCGACCGTCCTGCCAGTACAACCGTGTCTGAAACCGGCTCACCGAGAATACGGAATCGTACAGGTCAACTTTCTCCATAAAGGTTTCAATGGCCTGATCGAGCGTTTGGGTGGTGAGT
>CAIVQI010000188.1 GCA_903908015.1 uncultured Bacteroidota bacterium | reverse complement strand
GGTAGGAAGCTGGTACAGTTTGCGATCCGCCCGGACCGGCGAAACGGCGATAGTACTGGTAAAATTCCAGGTTAATCGCAGGATACTGGCTTAAATTCAATACAGGAGAAATCAACATCCCTCTGTGTGGGGCTGGGAAAATACCCGTTCCGAATGCACCGGCAACCCCAGCATCATCCAACCAATCGGAGTCAAAAATCATGAATCCATTTGATGCTGTTGGCGATAATATCGGGGTATTGGTAGGCGGGGTATTCGTCACGCCTGAATAGGCACCCCTTGAACCCTCCGACGAGCTGGGTGTAGTGTTGGGACCTCTATATTCCCAAACACCTAAAGTATCTGGATCTGCGGTCACGTTACTGAATCCAAAACCCCAGTTCAACCAACCTACAGGGAGTCCTGTTGCAAAGTCTTCTGAATAGATGGTGGTAACCTCAGGCGAAGCATTCAAAGAGGGTGGCCTAGCGCCCGGGTCCGGAATGCTTTGATCAATAGTCTTCAGGTAGGGCAAAGGCCTGATGTTTGGAACTACCCGGGACTGCGCATGCGCCGCCCCCATCAGAACGATGAGCCCGAGCAGGGTGAATACAATTTTTTTCATGAAAAATGGGTTTAGGTTATTTTGGGTAATGAACAAAATTTTGAACGGCTAATCTAAATAAAAAAAATGAAAACACAAGCACCGAATGTGAACAAATTTTAAAAAAAAGGGCGGTGCCCTTTCTTTCAGAATATCTTTTTTTTGAACTATTGAATAACTATCCGACCAGCTAATTTTTCAACTGCTTTATGCCCTGTGCCAACGAGCTCCCAAGTATACATGCCCCCTGCCACTTCTGCGACATCCACTTCGAAAACCCGAGTTGAACCATTGGTCCTGCTGTTGAAGTTGACGGGAACAACTTGACCCAGACCATTTCTTAAAGTAATTGTTCCTTCGCCTTCCATCTTAGAAATTTCGATCACCAAAAAACTGTTGGCTGGTTGTGGGTAAATCTGAACAACTGATTTCATGGGATGAAAACCAGTTGGTAGCCTTAGATTCATGATATCCAACAAAGAGCCTTCCACGTTCGACCACTCAACGAATCGAACAACCGGCTCAATTCTGTCAAAACCGTTTAATTGAGGGTTCTGCTTTTGAAATCTGAGCGTGAGAACAGATTCTTCATCGTTCAATTGCACACCCATTGGATCAAACCAAGATACTCGCAATATATTGCCCTCCTGATGGAAAATACCACTGCTTGATACACCTTCACCAGGCCAGTCAACCCCAACTACCTTCACCCCAGTTGGCAATTCAACCTCGAGGCTAACTGAACCAATCGCTGCAGTGATGCTCGTGGTAATAGGATATGACATGAGCCCATCGGGCGAAATAGTTGAACATGTTCGATTACTTTTTGGAAGTACAGGTGCCGTTCGAAGATTAATATTTGGCGTGTAGCTTCCATTTACATCGCCCACGCAGAGGGCTTTCACCACAACTTGTTGCGTATCACTCAGAACGGTCACGGCTACTGATTCAAAAACCCAATCACCCGCAGCGAATGAACTAATCAGCGTGGTTTGCCGCCGGGAAATTTGCAGCGCATCGGTCGTATTGACACTGTTTGAATTATTCACATCCGCTCCCTTGAGTCGAAGTCCCGATAGGAGGCTTACAAAACTCGCATGACGTGCAGTGAGCAAGGCATCAGTCGCCGTAATTCCGCCCCACGGCTTGGCGGTAATGAAGCCCAGCGTGTAGTTGCCGTTGGCCACCTGATTGAAGGCAAACGCGCCGCTCGCGTCGGTGGTCTGGGTTTCAATGATCTGTTGATTCTGCAGCAGTCGTACCGTGGTGTTGGTCATCGGTGTCTGGGTGGAATTGTCGTAGCGAACTATTCCCGTGATCCTGCCCACAGGGGCTGCCAACGCTGTATCGCAGGTGCCAAACAAATAAGCCGGGAGAATCACGTCATCGGTGAGCACATGCGTGCGATTTTGTGCGGAAGCACACGCAGCGGGCACGGTCTCTGCTCCGGCAAGGGTGTTGCCGTTCACAAACCGGTACCTCAAGGTGTCACCCAGCACGAGGGCGGTGTCGAACACATAGATGTTGGGCTGTCCGGTCAGGGCTGTCATTCGCGTGGCAGCCGGATTGTTACCCTGGAACGAACCCATCAGATATACCCCCTGAGCGGCCATTGATTGGCCTGTCATGTTCACCCGAAAGCGCACATTGCGGGTAACTGGTGGTGGTGGTGGGTTAAGATTAGAAAAACAGGTAGAATAGTAATAAGCGGGAAGGGTGGTGTCGCCCTGCACCGAATGCGATCTGGCATAGACTCCCTGGGCGATGGCCACACCACAAGCAGCGGGTACCGTCTCCACATTGCTTGAACTACTTCCATTGTGGAAACGGTAGGTGACGGCCTGACCATCGGGAACAGTAGCACTATAAATATAAGTATTAGGAATTGTGGTTGAAGCCGCCATTGCCACAGGGGCGGCGCCGGTCGATTGGAAACTACCCGAGATATGTACCCCAGAGGATGCCACTGACACACCGGTCATGTTCACCCGAAAGGTAACCTGTCGGTTGACCACAGGTGGCGCCTCCTGAAGGGTGAAGGTGTTGGTGTAGGTATTGTCGCCATTTGTACTGGCATTGGCATTGGTCGCATTCGTTGAAACATAAAAACGTACCACACCCGTACCAGCAGCGGGTGCGGTCCATTGGAAATTCCAGGTGATGGTACCCGTGCCTGAATTGCCATTTCCGGTATGCGATAATCTCTGCGTTGAAATCAATTGGGCCCTAGTAGGCTCACTGGCAATGAGATTACCCGCAGTCAGGTTGGTGGCGGTTCTTGCGACCAACTGGAAACCGTAACGGTTTCTGCCCGCTTCTGAAACGGTGTATTGAACGTTGTAGGTTTGACCAGGCACATAGGTGGTGGGGCTTGCAACCCCATTGAAACTTAGGGTACGAACCGCAGGCCCCGCGTTGAGGGCAAGTCCGGCGTGACAGGAGGAACAATTACTCTCACCGGGTGCGCTGGAATAATTACCGGCAACTCCAGTTGAGTATGTCATGGCTTGCTCCCAACTCAGGGCAACCGCCAATAGTACGAAGAAAATAAGGGATAAACGTGTTAACATAAGCATGGATTTTAAAACAACTTAACAAAATCCAAACACGTTTGTTTGACCCCAAACGAAAACTACGGCTGGGCGCGCAGGATTAATTTTTCAGTCCGAAGCAATTGACCGGCTGAACTGACCTGAACCAGATAAACTCCACTAGGGAGTTCAGACAGATCCCAATCAATCGAAGCCGTACCCTGCTCACAAAATATCGACTCCTGACGAACGCTTTGTCCCACAATATTTTGGATCCGCATTTGAGCCTCTGACCGATTCAGACCGGTAATGCGAACCGAGACCCTTCCCGTTGAAGGGTTGGGATACATGGATAAGGCAAAATCTGAGAGCGGTTCGACCGATACATTGGTGATGTTGATTCGGTTTGAAGTGTCGGAGAAACAACCATTGGTTCCCCGCACAATGGCATAGTGCACACCATTTTGGGTCACCCTGATGGCGCGACCTGCAACACCTTGAATCTGAACACCATTGCGGAACCAAATATTGCCTGAATTTGCCGTGCTGTACAGGCTATCACTGCCCACTGTGACCGTAATGAATGGCGCACCAGGTGCATTGAGAATGTTGATACGCAGGGTGTCAGAAAAGTCGAAACAACCAAAAGAATTGGTGACCCGAACTTTGTAAACTCCGGCCTGGCCAGCTGGATATAGATTTGAAATTGCACCACCAATGAGCGTGTCGTTGCGGAACCACTGATAACTTTGTCCTGCTGCAGCGTTTGTGGTGAGTACAACGGTTCTACCCGCACAAACATTGGGTGATCCGTTGATGGACAACACAGCCGTAGGTGCTGGCAGCACATTGATTTGTTGCACGGCAGAAGTGTCGAAACAGCCTTGGGCAGTCGAAACCCGAACACGGTAGCGACCCGACGTATTCACGGTATAGGTTCGGGAAGTGGCCCCTACCACAGCCGTATCATTGCGAATCCATTGGTAAACAAATCCAGCGCCTTGATTCGCAGTGAGCAAAACCGAGTCACTTGAACATATGGTGGCAGGGCCAGTTAATGTGATAGAGGCCCCTGGTGCCGGACGCAGAGTATGTATCGCCGGAGCAGAGGTGGCCACACATCCCTGAGCGTTGGTTACGCGCAATGTGTAGGAACCTGTCGCGCCAACCTGATAGGTCGCTGAAGTCGCCCCCAAAATAGCGGTATCATTGCGCAACCACTGGTAGGTTAGTCCCGCCCCAGAAGAGGCTGAGAGAACAACAGGACGATTCTGACAATAAGTGGTATCGCCAGATGGGGTAAATACCGCAGTGGGAACAGGGGCGGAAAGCACCCGAACGGAATCACGCGTGCCGGCACAACCAGACAGTGCACCAATATTCAGCCGATACAATCCAGGAGTGGTGACTGTGAGGGAAGCCGAGGTCTGTCCGGTTAATGGCGAGCCATCCTTAAACCAGGTAAAGGATTGTCCGGGTGCGACCAGCTGCTGTGCAATGATGAGTGAATTGTTGCCACACAAATAGGTAGTGTCGGGCAGTCCCAGTTCAGCATGTGGCGTAGTGGCGGTGAATGCACCGTTTACCAAAAGCACATTGAGTGCGGCTCCTGCCGTATCGGCAACTTCAGAAGACGCGGCAAATGAAATAGAAGAGCTATTCCTTCCAAGAAATCGAATGCGGAATAAAGCTTCAGGCACCAGACCAATAGGAATGACGCTCGTGAAACTAGCCCGAATCCGACCTGGAGTATTGGCGACGATGTTGATGGGAGCGATGAGCGAAGAAAAGCCGAAAGTACCCAAAAAACGCAAGTTTTGAGGATTATAATCAATATCTAATTCAAAAGAACCAACGTTGGGAACAACGGTACTGTTCACCTGGATCTCAATGGTATCGCCCGGACATGCTGTGGTTGTGCCTAGTGCAATGGATGGATTTTGAACAACCAATGTGCGCGACTGACTAAATATTGTATCCGGACATGTAGGTTGCAGGACGCCTGCTCTGTATTCGGTGCCATTCAAAGCCAGTGCAACGGAAAGAATGGTTAATTCTGAAGTACCTGTACCGCTGTATTGAGCGCCATCTGTAAGGTTCACCCAAGTTCCACCAGTGCTGCGTGATTGCCAACGAAATGCTGATTGCCCGGTTGCAGCGACAACCAAAGACGTGGATTGTCCGGGTGCCAAATTGATGTTGCCTGTAGGCTGTTGGGTAAGGGTGGCCCCATTGTATACGACTGTACCTGACTGGTACGATACCTGCAAAGATGAACCCCCGCTCTGAATGTAGCAGTTGC
>CAIVQI010000187.1 GCA_903908015.1 uncultured Bacteroidota bacterium | reverse complement strand
GCGCCAGCCTGTGCTACCTCTTCATCTTAATGATTCGAATAATTTGAATAGCACGCCACACAATCAACGAGGCTGTAATCACCAACGCAACGATTAGCCCGTCATGTTTATGGCCCTCCAGAAAATAGCCGCCTGCGAACAGGGCTAAAAAGCCACCGAACGTTAGGCACTCTCTTGTCAAAATCTGGACGCCTGTTCTTCCGCGAGAAATCCAAAATATAAGCGCCCAATAGACACATACTCCGAAAGCGATGACAGCGACTATCGTGAACGTCTTCATTCAAGCACTTAGTCTATCGGTGATTCTATGGGTGGTCTCAGAAAATCAGGTGGGAAGTCTTGGTGGTTGGTTTGGATATCAATTTTCGTGTCCGTTCTGCCATTGGGGTGAATTGTTTGATCAATGGTAATATTTAATCGGCCGGGGATGGAAGCTGAAGCGCTTATTCGTAACTGATAGTGGCTAGAATCCGCTCTATCTCAAAATTTACTCCGGTGAACTACACGCCACGCGCATCCCGCGCGAGCACAGGGCGCATCGCCTGCGGATGGCTAGGGTCGTTTCAGCGGCGGCTGATAATCTTTGTGCCAACTGAGGCCCCAGAGGTTTTCCAGTGGCACAAGTTCCGCATGGCCGTCGAAGAACGCCGCGTTGACACCCCCAGGCAACGGCACGCCCGTTGGCCATCTTGCAGGCAGTGACAGCGGTCTCCGGCCGTGTCGCGGAAACTTCGGCATTATGACGTGATCGTTGAAATCATAGGGACCGTTCCAATAAACCGGTCCGGGGTCATCAGCCCTTGGCGCGATCCACTCAAAAATGCCGTCCACTATCACGGGCGTCATCGTCGGCTGCGTCACGCTTGACTCATGGCCAAATGCACGTGGCCAATCGGTGAGCGCGTGGGTAAAGAACAGCGAATTCTCGGAGTTGCCACCCATCAACATCCATACATTGAGCGCATAGCTGCCCGCCCGTATTGAGGGTTCCGTTTTCCATTCCGAAGCCTTGGGTATCATCGACGCCGACACCCACTCTTGCCAATTACCGACGCCCCACGCGTCGCCTAGGCTCCCGACGCGTCGAGGCGGGGTTTGTTTGAGAAACTTTCCCCACCCTGACCTGTTGGTGCTGGCTGCAGGACACAGCCAGCCATTTTCAGGTCGGCCAACTCGCCGGAAGAACCAATCGGCTACCGACTCCTCTCCAAAGGCCCGGTCCCCATCCTGCGCCATTTTGAAATCCGACCCGATCTGCCGCTGGTTGCTCAGACAGATGATGCCATTTGCTTTCTGCTTGGCTCTGGACAACGCCGGCAGGAGCAGCCCAGCCAAAACCGCAATGATGGCGATGACGACCAGCAGTTCAATCAGCGTGAAGGCGGCGTTCAGGGAAGGCCTTGCGGCCAAGCAGCCCCAGTTATCCCTGCCCTGTTCAATGCGACGGCCTGCCAGCCCGCGCCAGCGGCCCCATCTCCGGGAAACCACAAGGAATGCATACACTGGCGGTGAATGGTGCATTCGGGATTACGCTGTAGGACGAATTGTTTTGAATTCTTGGTCAAGCTCCGATTCGGGTTTGCGAAGACCGCGGGCACATCCGGGCATTACCCCCGCCGTCGAACCCCATGGTTCCCTTGGGTGTTGGAAGACGGCTTGGAAAAATAGAGTGCCAGGTCATCAGTCTGCCCCAGGTCATGGATTCAGGAACCAACCGGAAAAACTTTTTAAAGGAGACACGAATTTCACGAATTAACACGAACTAAATCCAAGTGCGGCCAATTCTCCGTTTTCGAATTGGTGTCAATTCGCGCAATTCGTGTCCACCGATCTGCGAAACTCACCCGCCTAGGAGAAATAGAGTGCCAGGTCATGGATCCACTCGATCGATG
>CAIVQI010000186.1 GCA_903908015.1 uncultured Bacteroidota bacterium | reverse complement strand
GTCAACAATCCCCCAAGAGGGCCCCGGTAAGAGCCCCGGCGAGAGCCCCGGCGAGAGTCCCGGTGAGAGCCCCGGCGAGAGTCCCGGCGAGAGTCCCGGTGAGAGCCCCAGTGAGAGCAACCATCGAAAGTCAGAAGTTAAACCTTCCAGCTTACTCCATACAAAACACCCAACAGCCGGTTCCCCACCCTACCTTCGAGGGCCTTACGCCAGTATGTACCTCAAAAATCCGTGGACGATCCGGCAGTATGCTGGCTTTTCAACAGCCGAAGAGTCGAATGCCTTTTATTTACGCAATTTGGCGGCGGGGCAAAAAGGCCTTTCCGTGGCTTTTGATTTGGCGACACACAGAGGATACGACTCAGATCACGAACGTGTTCGTGGCGATGTGGGCAAGGCTGGGGTGGCCATAGACACGGTTGAGGATATGAAGCGCTTGTTTGAAGGCATCCCACTTGAAGAGATGTCGGTGAGCATGACCATGAATGGGGCCGTTTTGCCCATTATGGCCTTTTATATCGTTTCTGGACGCGAACAAGGGGTCAGTCCCGAGCAACTGAGTGGGACGATACAGAACGATATCCTCAAGGAATTTATGGTGCGCAACACCTACATTTACCCACCCGGGCCTTCCATGCGCATCATCGGCGATATCTTCGCCTACACCGCCCGCCATATGCCACGCTTCAACAGCATCAGCATTAGTGGCTATCACATGCACGAGGCCGGCGCCCCCGCCGATTTGGAGTTGGCCTACACCTTATGCGATGGACTGGAATATATCCGAACGGGCATCTCTGCCGGATTGGATATCGATGCATTTGCACCGCGTCTTTCATTTTTTTGGGCCATTGGTATGGATCACCTCACCGAAATCGCGAAATTAAGGGCCGGCCGCTGGTTGTGGTGGGATTTAGTTTCTGCATTTCAGCCCAAAAACCCACGCTCGGGCATGCTGCGAACGCATTGCCAAACATCTGGCTGGAGCCTTACTGCTCAGGACCCTTTTAATAATGTAGCCAGAACATGCGTGGAAGCCCTTGCAGCTGCTCTGGGCCATACGCAAAGCCTACATACCAATGCTTTGGATGAGGCCATTGCCCTGCCCACGGATTTTTCGGCCCGGATTGCACGCAACACTCAGTTGTACCTCCAGCATGAAACAGGCATCTGCGATGTGGTAGATCCATGGGGTGGTTCAGCGGTACTCGAACAAAAAACCGCGCTTTTAATCGATCAGGCGCGCAAACATATCGCAGAAATTGAAGGCCTCGGTGGGATGTCGGCGGCCATCGCTACAGGCATTCCCAAAATGCGCATCGAAGAAGCGGCCGCTGCCAAACAGGCCAGAATCGATCGGGGTGCTGATGTGATTGTGGGCGTCAACCGCTTTATGTCGGGCAGGCCCACGCAACTCGATGTCTTACAGGTCGACAATACCCGTGTGCGTCGTCAGCAAGTAGCGCGGCTAGAGGAGGTAAAGCGCTCCCGAAATCCACAACGTGTGGCCGAAACACTATCCGCGCTCACTGCATGTGCTGCTGGCGAACGATCGGGCAATCTCCTCGAATTATCGGTTGAGGCAGCCCATGCAAGGGCTACATTAGGAGAAATTTCTGCTGCCCTGGAAACGGTATTTGATCGCTACAAAGCTGAAATCAAATCGATTGGCGGCGTTTATGCGAGAGAAATGAAACAAGATCAAGATTTTGAGGCAGCACGCCAGCGCACTGCCGGGTTCGCTCAGGCCACCGGGCGACGTCCACGCATTATGGTGGCAAAAATGGGGCAAGACGGGCACGACCGCGGGGCCCATGTGATTGCCACATCTTTTGCAGACCTCGGATTTGATGTCGACATTGGCCCTTTGTTTCAAACACCGATGGAAACGGCCCGGCAGGCGGTCGACAACGATGTGCACTTGGTGGGTGCTTCTACTTTGGCTGCCGGACACCTCACCCTACTTCCTGAGCTGATTGCTGCCTTGGCTGAGTTGGGGCGACCCGACATTCTGGTGGTTGCGGGTGGCGTAATCCCACCGAATGATATCCCACTGCTCTTGGAGGCAGGTGTATGTGCTGTATTCGGGCCAGGCACCAGGGTAACGGATGCTGCAATCGACATCATCAACCGCCTCGAAGAAACGCATTAATTTCATCATTCGATTGTGAAGCGTCAGTTGCCACCATTACCCAATGACCACAGCATGCAGGCCTGGGCCGATAACATCCGCAGTGGTGATCGTCGGTCGCTCGCTCAAGCCATAACCCTGGTCGAGAGCAGTTTGGCAAATGATCAAGAACGTGCCGATGCGCTTTTGTCACTCCTTCAACCCTACACCGGAAACAGCAAAAGAATCGGGGTTACTGGCATCCCAGGCGTAGGTAAAAGCACCTTCATCGATTGCTTTGGGATGAGGCTCATTGAACAGGGCCATAAAGTGGCTGTGCTCGCCATCGATCCAAGCAGTAGCCTCAGCGGAGGAAGTATTTTGGGTGACAAAACCAGAATGAATCGCTTGGTTGCCCACAACCATGCTTATGTTCGTCCGAGTCCGTCTGGCAACATACCAGGAGGCGTGGCCCGGGCCACAAAAGAAAGTATCCTACTCTGTGAAGCTGCGGGATTCAACATTGTTCTGGTTGAAACGGTTGGTGTTGGGCAAGGTGAGACGCTGATCGCAGATCTGGTGGATTGCTTCATGCTCTTGTTGATGCCCGGAACAGGCGATGAGTTACAGGGCATTAAAAGGGGCATTATGGAGCATGCCGACCTCTTGATTGTGCACAAGGCCGACGGGCCATCTTTACCCGCGGCAAGAGAGGCTGCTTCACGACTTTTGCATGTGGCCAGGATGTTGCCCCACGGTTCAGATGAAGGTAGTCAACCGATACTCCTGTGTTCATCGAACCCACCAGAAATGGGTCACCCTGAAATTTGTGATGCCATTGATCGCTTTTTTGAACATTCCAAAGCCTCCGGCCACCTCAACCAAAACCGAAGCCGGCAAGAAGTAGAAGCTTTTAAAAGAAATGTTTACGAGCAGTGGCTTTGGCGCATGAAAGAGAACATACCACTGCATCAACTCATGGAACAAATGGAACTGGAGGTATCGGAAGGTCGCATGTCGTCTTATAGGGCCGCCCGAGCATTATTCAGCCAACCTGCAGCATTTTAACGCCCAATATCTTATGTGTTACAACACAAAAATCTGATAAATCAAAACGAAACAGACCAAGGTAGACCCACCGCTAAAGTAGCCAAAACCACTTGCAAACGACTGTTCGTAGACCTAGGCCTCCATAACCGCCTGGTCAAGCAGTGATGCTAAAATCAGGGAACCATCGGTCATACCCAGCAAACGATTCGCAGCCCGTTCCGGGTGAGGCATCATCCCAAAAACCCTTCGTTCCTTGTTGCATACCCCTGCGATAAGGTCCCTTGATCCATTAGGATTCCATTCCTCGGTGAGTTCGCCATTTGGACCACAATAACGAAACAATACCTGATCATGATCAAGAAGCGATTGATGTCCGTCATCGTCGATATAATAGTTGCCTTCACCATGGGCGATCGGTATGAGCAAGGCTTGATCCTGCTGAAGATGGCGCGTCAACAAACTACGGGAAGTGGATGGCCTGATGTGGACCGGTTTGCACACGAAGCTTCGGTTGGTATTGTGACGTAGTGCACCGGGCACCAAGCGAGCTTCCGTCAGAACCTGAAAACCATTGCAAATGCCCAACAGGAAACCGCCCCGTTGCACATGCCGCAACACGGCCCCCATAACCGGCGAAAATCGGGCAATGGCCCCCGATCGAAGGTAGTCGCCATAAGAAAAGCCACCTGGAAGTACCACTAAATCCACACCTCCGAGGTCCGTTTCCTTATGCCAAATGGTTCTTGGCCTTCTTCCTGTTAACTGCTCAAATGCATATAGCGCATCTTCATCACAATTGGAACCAGGAAATACGACAACACCTATTTTCATAAAGGCAAAAATGAGGAAAATACCCAGCGATTCAGCCCCTCAGCGCCACC
>CAIVQI010000185.1 GCA_903908015.1 uncultured Bacteroidota bacterium | reverse complement strand
CTCCCGATGGCACGTATATCTACCGTCTCACCTATAAAAACCCCAAAGAGACGCAGAAAACGCTGACCGGTGCGGTCATACTCATTCGTTAATGGCTCAATTTTCCCGGTAGCGTAACCGCCGGCCTGCCCATTATCGTTGATTTGCGCGATAATTTGAATTATCGCTTATTTATACGATATATCCGTTTATCGTCTATTTGCACGATATTTCCATTTATCGCCGTTTTACGCGATATTTTTATTTATCATCGTTCGGCACAATTGATTTCCATCATTCTTGAGCACCCGGGAATTTCACAAGCGGAAACTGGACGGCGGCTGGGAATCAAGCAAAACTCCGTCAGCGGTCGTGGGAACAGGGCGCATCTGCGCGAAATCCTGGAGGTGGAAAACACCTTCCGAAAGAGAATAAAAATGTACCGCCATGCTGGTTCTGATTAAGCTGTTCCTCGCGCATATCATCGGCGATTTTCTTCTCCAGCCCGGGTCATGGGTTGCCGAAAAAGAACGATTCAAAGCCCGCTCGCCAAAATTGTACCTGCATTTCGCCCTGCACGGGGTGCTGATGTTTATATTGTTGTGGGGGTTTGAACAGACATTCCTGGTGTTGGCCATCACCCTTTCTCATGGAATCATAGATACGCTTAAGCTGTACGCCCAAAACCACACCAACAAACCCAAATGCTTTTTGATCGACCAATTCCTGCACGTCATCAGCCTTGTAGGTTTTTGGAAATACTTCACCACGCCGGCAGTCCCATTCACCAACTGGCTCCAGGATCCCGTTTTTTTGATGTATGGTGTTTGCATTCTTGCGGTAACCATCGCCTCAAGCGTGGCCATACAAGAAGTAATGGCCAATTGGTCAACCGCCCTAAACGACCACAGTGATGCGTCGTTAATCAGTGCTGGAAAATACATCGGCATGATGGAACGGTTGTTTGTGTTTACGTTCGTTGTCATGGGCCGATGGGAGGGCATCGGCTTCCCCATGGCCGCGAAGTCCATCTTTCGGTTTGGTGACCTGAAGGAAGCAAAGGACCGGAAGTTGACCGAATACATCTTGATCGGCACCCTATTGAGTTTTGGCATTGCGATGGCACTGGGCGTTGCCGTGATGTACTTCCATAAATTCAGGTCGAACTAAATTTTGGATTGCTACCCGCCTTTCGTACATCCACCGCCGCCCCGCACCTTTTCGAGATACGAACCCGACCGAACAGCCGCCGGTGAAAGCTCGTAAATATGGCATCAATTTCACTGCTAATAAAATTTATAATCAGGGGGGAAAGCCGCGTAATTTTGTGAATTATAAAAATCGACCCGTCAGTGAAGGCCAAATTCATCAACCCATTTACGGACTTTGGATTCGAGAAAATCTTTGGCGAGGAAGCGAGCAAACCCCTGCTCATGGATTTCTTGAATGCGCTGCTGCCTCCAAGCAGTCAAATTGCTGACCTGACGTTCAAAAACACGGAGCAACTCGGCATATCCGAAGCAGACCGCAAGGCCATTTACGACATCTATTGCGAAAACGAAGCCGGCGAGAAGTTTATCGTCGAACTTCAGAAGGCCAAGCAGAATTATTTCAAAGAGCGAACCATCTTTTATTCCACCTTCCCCATTCGGGAGCAGGCGGAGAAAGGCGAATGGAATTACAACCTCAAAGCCGTTTACTGCGTGGGGATCCTCGACTTCACCTTCAATGACTACGAAACGGAAATCGAGAGAAAACGCGTGCTGCACACCATTAAACTCAAGAATGAGTTCGGGGAAACCTTCTATGAGAAGTTGACCTACCTCTATCTTGAAATGCCGAATTTCACCAAGACAGCGGCCGAATTGAATTCAAGACTCGACCAATGGCTGTTTTTCTTCAAGAACCTGGAAGACATTCAGACGATTCCAGCCATTTTTTCCGACAAGATTTTTGCCAAAGCCTTCGAAAAAGCCGAGTTGGCCAGGTTCGACCAGGCGGAAATGGACAAATACGAAAACAGCCTGAAAGTGTACCGCGACCTGAAAGGGGTCATTGATACGGCCTATTTGGAGGGGAT
>CAIVQI010000184.1 GCA_903908015.1 uncultured Bacteroidota bacterium | reverse complement strand
GGGGTATTATCTTGGCGGGGGTATTATCTTGGCGGGGGTATTATCTTGGCGGGGGTAGTATCTTGGCGGGGGTAGTATCTTGGCGGGGGTGGGGGAGGCAAGCGTACTACAAAACTACCGCTTACAAGGCGACGAGGCAAGTGAACCCAGCGCCAAATTTGGTGTAGGTCGACTCAATGTTGCGCCGACATCCTATTTTTGCGCATCATGAATGAGAAACACCCCCTAATTGAGGAATTGCAATGGCGTGGATTGCTTCAGGATCTGACGCCCGGCACTGAGACATTGCTTAGCCAGTCACCCCAAACAGTGTATGTTGGCTTCGATCCAACCGCCGATTCGCTGCACATCGGGAACCTGATTCCGATCATGCTTTTGTTGCATATGCAACGAAATGGGCATCACCCTATTGCACTCCTGGGCGGCGCCACGGGGCGTGTTGGTGACCCCAGCGGACGAACAACGGAACGGCCCTTGTTGTCGAAGGAAGAAATCGACCATAATGTGCAGTGTATCGGTCTTCAATTGGGTCGATTTTTGGATTTTGATCCGGCTTGTGGCAATCCAGCGCGTTTGGTCAACAACCACGATTGGTTTGGCCCAATGACGTTTCTCGATTTCATCCGCGACGCTGGAAAGCACATGCCCTTATCTTATATGCTGGCCAAGGATTCGGTGAAATCGCGCATGGAAACAGGCATATCCTTCACTGAGTTTTGTTACCAACTGATTCAGGGCTACGACTACCTACACCTGTATCGGCACTTTGGTTGCAGACTTCAAATGGGTGGTTCTGATCAATGGGGCAATATTATGACCGGCACTGAGTTGATCCGTAGAATGGATCAGGGTGAGGCACATGCCCTCACGGCCCCGCTTGTGACCCGCGCGGATGGCAGCAAGTTTGGTAAATCGGAGGGTAAAAATATATGGCTCGACGCGGGCCGAACTTCGGCTTATCAGTTCTATCAGTTTTGGCTGAACGTGGCGGATGAGGATGCGCGTCGTTTGGTTGGTGCCTACACGCTCCGTGATCGTGATTTTATTGATCATTTGACGGTTGATCATGACCAAGCACCGCATGAGCGCAAGTTACAGCGATTGCTGGCAGAGGACCTCACCACGCGTGTGCACGGCAAGGATGTGCTCGTTCAGGTACAAAACGCATCTGCAATTTTGTTTGGCCGGGATACGGCCGATGCCCTTCAGCAGCTTCAACCCGAACTCCTCCTGGATGTTATGGAGGGTGTGCCCCGCTATACGGTATCAAAATCTGGCATAGAGGCAGGTAGGTCGCTCATTACGCTGTTGGTGGAGGATACCCCTGTGTTTCCTTCTCGCGGTCAGGCTCGGGAGATGATTGCTGCTGGGGCTGTTTCGCTGAATAAGATGAAAGTGGAGGACGAGAAGCATATTGTAACAACAGAACAAATGCTATGTGGGCAATTTATTTTGGTACAGAAAGGCAAAAAAAATTATTACTTCATTGAAGTTGTATAAGTCAATCTACCTGTTCTGCCTTTGCTATATTTGTATGAGTCGAGTCAATCTAGTATGAAAAAAAATAGTTCTATTTTTCCGGTCGACGGACAGGCACGCGTGGTGGTGGCGCTTACCCGGCCCTCAATTCAGGATGGTGCATATGCAGTAAAAACAGTAGAGGGGGACCCTTTTCGCGTTAGCGCCCTTTTGTTGGCTGATGGCCACGATCGTATTGCTGCCCGTGTTTGTTTGCAGCGCGTTGATGGGAAAAACCCTGTTTATGTGCCCTTGGTTGACCAAGGTGGTGGCTATTGGGCGGCCGAAATTTGTCCGACCCAGATGGGGGCATGGACCTACACCGTTGAGGCCTGGATCGACCAAGCAGCGAGTTGGCTGCACGACACCCGCCGGAAGATTGAGGGGTGGCAGCGGGTGGATGTGGAGCTGAAGGCCGGAAATATCCTACTCCATAAGCTCACCCCCCTGGCCCGAGGTAACGATAAAAAGCAACTCAAACAGTGGTTGACCTGGCTGGGCAATGAAGACCATGAATCGAAGGCCATCGAGCTGGTGAATTCAGACGAGCTATCCGATTTCATCAGTCGTTATCCCAACCCGGAGTTTGTGCGCCGTGGTCCGGAAATGCCCCTTTGGGTCGACCGTGAGCGGGCTGTATTCGGTGCTTGGTATGAATTGTTTCCACGTTCAACATCACCCGATCCCAGCCGTGCGGGCACGTTTCGCGACACCATCAACCTACTCCCACGCTTGCAAGAGATGGGCATGAATGTTTTGTATTTACCGCCCATACATCCGATTGGGGTGCAACACCGAAAGGGGCGAAACAACTCCACTACGGCGATGCCAGGTGAACCTGGGTGCCCTTGGGCGATTGGCGGAAAGGAGGGAGGACATCAGTCACTGCACCCCGAATTGGGTGGATGGTCAGATTTTCGGGCCCTGGTAGAGGCGGCTAAAAGTCATGGTATCGAATTGGCCCTCGATTATGCACTGCAGTGCTCGCCAGATCACCCCTACGTTCGGGAACATCCTCAGTGGTTTCGTTGGCGCCCCGATGGCACCATTCAATATGCCGAAAATCCGCCAAAAAAGTACCAAGACGTTTTGCCTTTGAATTTTGAGAGTAGTGATTGGCAGGCACTTTGGCAAGAATTATTGGAAGTTCTCTTATTTTGGATTAAAGAGGGTGTACATATTTTCAGGGTCGACAATCCGCACACCAAGAGCTTTCATTTTTGGTCGTGGTGCATTGGAGAAGTCCACCGCAAGCATCCTGAGGTGATTTTTTTATCGGAGGCATTCACCGATCCTGAGCGCATGAAGGCCTTGGCCCGAATTGGGTTTACGCAGAGTTACACCTATTTTACCTGGCGCAACCACAAGCAGGAATTACAGGCCTATGTTGAGGAGCTCACCCAAACGGAGATGAAACATTACTTCCGTCCCAATTTTTGGCCTAATACGCCCGACATCAACCCCATACCGCTTCAAGGGGCACCTGAGGCGTTGTTCATGACACGTTTGTTTATGGCGGCAACCCTTTCTTCGACCTATGGCATGTATGGGCCGGTGTATGAGTGTGCAATAAGTGCTCCTATAGAAGGCAAGGAGGAGTATTTAGATTCGGAAAAGTACGAGGTGCGACACTGGGATTGGACGCACCAGAACCGCATTACCGAGCTATTACGTAGGCTGAATC
>CAIVQI010000183.1 GCA_903908015.1 uncultured Bacteroidota bacterium | reverse complement strand
TATGGCCTGTCGTTGGCTGCGGCCGGGCTTGGTTTGGCTTCAATGCGGTGGATTCAAGACGCGGATGTACTTTTTTTGGCCATGTTGGGCGTTGGTGTTGGTTGGGCTTCGATTCTGGCGCTACCCTATGCCATTTTGTCTTCTCGCTTGCCTGCTGCCCAGACGGGTGTGTATATGGGGTTATTTAATGCCACCATTACCTTGCCCCAAATTGCGGCTGGCGTTTTTGGCGGATTGTTGTTCCAGTTTTTGGGTAACAGCAGTCCGAATATGCTGGTTGTGGCTGGGGTGAGCATGTTGATTGCAGCTTTTGGTGCATGGGTTATTGTAGATGATCAGAAATGAGCCATATCCTACTCAACTACATACATTGGAATCTGAATCCAGCGATTCTGCCTGATTTGCTGCCCGTACGTTGGTACGGCTTACTCTTTATGTTGGGATTTGTTTTTGGGTATTACATCATCCAAGGCATGTATCAGCGAGAGGGTAAGGACCTCACTGCACTCGATAATTTGTCGCTTTATGTTGGTCTCGGCACCATTTTGGGCGCTCGTCTGGGCCATTGTTTGTTTTATGAGCCCGAATACTACCTGAGCCATCCCCTACAGATTCTGTATATCTGGCAGGGTGGACTGGCCTCACATGGAGCGGTTATTGGAATATTATTGAGTACTTTTTTGTACGGAAAAAAGTATCCCCAAACCGATTTTTGGTTTGTAACGGATCGGCTTGTTGTTGTCATTGCCTTGGCCGGAAGCCTCATTCGGCTTGGTAATCTAGCCAATTCAGAAATTTATGGCCTGCCAACAACGGTTCCCTGGGCTTTCGTCTTTGAGCGCTTGGGCGACGGTGTGCCCAGGCACCCAACCCAGTTGTATGAGTCAACCTACTACTTGATTTGTTTCATTGTCCTCTATCATATATACAGGAAAACTGCCAAGGCACAGCAAAAAGGCTTTCTGTTGGGTTTGTTTATGGTAATGATTTTTGGATTCAGGTTTGCCATAGAATTCTTGAAGGAAAATCAAGTGGCCATGGAGGCTGAATTTGCCTTCAATCTGGGTCAAATGCTGAGCATCCCGGTGGTGGTATCCGGCTTATTCCTGATGTTCCGACGCCCCCCTGGGGTTAAATCTTAAGCCCAAGCTCACGCAAGAAAAGAGCTGAAGCCTGCATATCAACCGAGAGCATGCGGTCGCCTTTCAGCTCGGGAACAAGCAAACGGTAGGATTGACGGATGTTCTCGAGTTTCGGGGCAGTCATGGTTTTCCGTTCATCGATCGCCTGGGCAGCAATCATCCATTCTACACCAAGGATATTCCAAAGGTTATCTATGATCTTATGAAGCCGGATGCCCGCGTTGGCACCCATGCTCACGTGGTCTTCCTGCCCGTTGCTTGAGGTGACATTATCAATGCTGGCCGGTATGGCCAATTGTCGGTTTTGGCTGACCAATGATGCCGCCGTGTATTGCGGTATCATAAAGCCCGAATGCAGGCCTGAGTCGGAAGCCATAAATGGCGGTAGTCCACGCGTACCCGATAGTAGTTGAAAGCTACGTCGCTCACTGATGCTGCCCAGTTCCACAAGGGCAATAGCGAGATAATCGAGGGCGAGCGCCAAAGGTTGGCCATGAAAATTTCCTCCGCTCATGATCAAATTGTGGTCTGGGAAAATGAGTGGATTGTCACTCACCGACTGGCATTCAATGGCAAAGACGCTTGTTACATGCGCCAATACATCAGCGGATGCTCCATGCACCTGCGGAACACATCGAAAAGAGTAAGGATCCTGAACACTGGCCGGCAAGCGTTGGTGAATGACCCCATCCTCGAGCCACATCAGAATGTCCTGGGCCGTTGTGATTTGTCCGTTGTGCGGCCTAACCCGGTGCAGCAAAGGATGAAACGGCTGCAGATTGCCTCCGAAAGCGTCGATCGACAAGGCAGCGCACATATTGGCTGCGGAGCATATTTTGCGGCCCTCATGTATGGCCCAAATTCCCAGGGCCGACATGTATTGCGTTCCGTTGAGCAAGGCCAATCCTTCTTTTGATTGAAGTTTGACCGGCTTCCAGTTCAATTGACCGCAGACCTCGGCAGCAGGCATTCTTTGACCCT
>CAIVQI010000182.1 GCA_903908015.1 uncultured Bacteroidota bacterium | reverse complement strand
TCAATACAAGATCTAAAATGCTGATTTTAACCCCAGAGAACACTGCGGTGATCCAAAGGTTAATTGGAACGAAATACAAAAACATAAATAGCAGCAGCAGAATGCCGCCTAAACCGAGGAAAAGTGCGCCTACTTCAGACATGGGTGGGTGGATTAATGGGTTTTAGTTGTACAAATATTCTGTGAAAATCAATCTCAGTCACAATAAGTTCATCTCCGGGTTCTGCCCAACCATCTCGGAGCTCCACTTCTCGGATTTCCCCATTGATTTCAGCCATTCCCTTGGGGCGAAGTCGACTGATGGCACGCGCCGACGTTCCAATTGACATTGGATTTCTGGTATCTGATGGCCCTGGTTCGGGAGAATGGGCGTCTTTCAGGGTGCTTTTGAGTGCAAAGCTGCCCCAAAAACCAGATCGAAAGGCACGCAAGAGCACTATGATGGTTAAGGAAAGGCTTGCAATCAGAATGTAGTGGCCAATCGGTTGTCCGTATTCTGAATAAGCCATCCAAATACCAACGACCATAAGCATAATTCCCGCTATACCGACAAAAGTAACGCCCGGGACTAAAAAAACCTCAGCCATCAACAGCAGCAAACCCACCACCAACAACAGTACTATACCCGTAAGCATGCCCAAGGAGAATTGTTATTGGTTAACGTCTATGGTAAAATATGTAGAACGAAGATACGTAAAAGTAGCATTTAAGCCCTATAAAATGCTGAAAGAGAGTTAAACTTCTTAAAATTCTAATTTCCGAATTCCTTCGCTGGCCGTTGCCTGAATGCAAGTAAATCCAGAAGGGATTCGGTGAAGATCGGGGTTCGGATCGATGTACCAAGCGGGCGTGTTTGGTTTTAATGCGTGAATCAGGTTGGCTGCGGGATAAACCTGTAAGGAAGTGCCAACCACCAGAAAATAATCGGCACGCTGTACCCATAGTGTGGCCGTTGACATGAGGGGCACCTCTTCCCCGAACCATACGACGTTTGGGCGCATAGCGCCCTTTTCTGCCTTCCATGCATCATGTTCCTGATCTACATGCCAGGTAATTGTTTTTTCAGGCTCTTTTTCGCTGATTATCTGATCTAACCTTCCGTGCAGGTGCATCACTTGTGTGCTTCCTGCCGCTTCATGAAGGATATCTACATTTTGTGTGATAATTTGTACATCAAACTGTTTTTCAAGGGCAAACAGAGCTGTATGGCCATCATTGGGTTGAGCTGATAGGGCATGCCGCCTTCGAATGTTATAAAATTCGATCACTTTTTGCGGGTTCTTTCGCCAGCCTTCGATCGATGCCACTTCATCGATCTTGTATCCCTCCCAGAGCCCACCCGACCCTCGAAATGTGGAGAGCCCAGATTCTACACTCATGCCTGCTCCTGTTAATACCACGAGCAGTGGCTTGGTAGTCATGGGATTGATTGATATTGATGTGCGATTCGCCGGGCAATTGGGGCATGTGACTTCAAGTCATCCATTCTCTGTTGGTGCGATGGGTGACTGCTCAACATAAGCGGGACGTTAGTGCCCTTGGATTCTTTGGCCATATTTTCCCACAATAAATAAGATTTTGAAGGATCGTAGCCCCCTGCAGCCATGATGATTTGTCCGAGTCGATCTGCCTCTGACTCATGACTTCTGCTGAATGGCAGTAAGGCGCCTAAGTTTACCGCCAACCCGAATGCTTGCCCAAAAAGTTCACGTTGTTCTGGACCCTCAAGATCCAGGACCAATGCGGTGATGAGTCCTCCTGCTTGAGCAATCATCGATTGTGACATACGTTCATTCCCGTGTCGTGCCAGTGCGTGTGCCATTTCGTGACCCATAACTGTGGCTAATGCATCGTCTGTTTGGCAAAAAGGCATTATTCCCGTGAAGAAACAAACTTTGCCCCCAGGCATACACCAAGCGTTAACTTGCGGGTCATTCACAAGCGTAAACTCCCATGCGAAGGGAATGGAGCCTGTAGTACGGTGGTGTTTTTGCATCCGCTCAACAACAGATGCTAATTTTTTGCCAATTTCTTCGACTCGTCTAGCGTCGGAAGTGCCCTTCACTACTTTTGATTGAGCAATCATCGCCTTGTATTCCTTCGCAGCCATGTCAACCAGTGTAGTTTCACTGAGGAGGGTTAGGCGATTTCTTCCAGTGTATGGGACTTTGTCGCATGTCGACGACAGAAAAAGTATGCATAAACACAGCAGCAACATCTGAATCCGCCTGAATCCAACTGATTTAATTTTATTTTCAATCTTATGTTGCATGACTTTGCTGATTCGCAGCTATTCGATGCTCACGGACAACCCTTCTTTTTGCAGACCTTTATAGGGCGGAGTTAATTCACTCCTCCCTCCTTGTTTGACTGTGCATTTTCCCCTAAAATGGGTGATCCAGGCACATTGCTCGGCCTGCTCCTCGGTATGTTTACAATAATGAACGAGTAAATGAATGACCTCCGCAAATGAATGGACGTCGTCGTTGTGTAAGATGAGTGAAAGTGTTGATTCGGTTTCCTCTAAAACATCAATTCCTTCTTCGACTTCAGTTTTATCCAATGATTGAATCTGGGAGTGGTATCTGGAGATCATTTTCATAAATTGATTTAGTGTTCATGAGCTTCACCGGATCATTTTAACCAAGATTTGTAGTTAAATGCCATTTAACTAAGTGAATGAGATCAATGTAAACGACAAACAAACAAAGAGCATAAAAGTTCCCGATGAACGATGGATTCAACGCCAATCATTGAGGAATGCCCGGGCTTGGCTAAGGATCAACAAAGGATGCATCGAGTGATTCCTTTCGACTGAGAAC
>CAIVQI010000181.1 GCA_903908015.1 uncultured Bacteroidota bacterium | reverse complement strand
GTTTTGATAGTACTCGAACGTTTCCCTTTTTGCTTTGTCCCAAACCTCATCGTCTATAACTACCCAATCCCCCGATGCGCTCATTAGTTGATATAAAAAGAACCGGATTTCAGATAGATTAAACAAGCTGAAACCATCATTGGATTGAATCAATTTCGCAGGAATGCCCTTATTCATCAGCA
Source organism: uncultured Bacteroidota bacterium (assembly GCA_903908015.1). Classification (GTDB taxonomy): domain Bacteria; phylum Bacteroidota; class Bacteroidia; order UBA7662; family UBA7662; genus F1-60-MAGs140. The sequence goes on along the minus strand of CAIVQI010000181.1, from coordinate 15,032 downwards.
TGCCGGCAATTTGCATGGCATCGTCATTGGTGTTGGTGAGCACACATGTAGATCCGGCGCGATCGGTTGTTAGAACGTCGCTTAAAAGCGGGGTAATGAGATGGCCGCTTTGATAATGAGTCAATTTTATCGTGCCATTTTCGGATTGGATAGGAATAATCGGGGTGGTTTTCAATCGATCACGAATGCGCACAACAAACCGATTGGTGAATTCAACGAGGTTACGCCTGCTTCTGTAGTTCTCGATCATCTCGTATTGAACGGCACCATAAATCTTTATTAGCTGCCCAAGATATTTTGCGCTTGAACCCCTAAATTCGTATATATTCTGGTCGTCGTCGCCCACAGCGATAACTCGCAAATCCTCGTTTAAGCTCATTAGGGTTTTTATTAATTCAAACTCATGCTCATCCATATCCTGCGCCTCATCTATTACCAAAACGGATTTTGTTACTTTACTCATCTCCACTTCCCGGTTTTTTATTTTCTCGACTGCGGTTCTTACCACTGCTTCTGATTTGTCGAGGCTTCCAACCCGGCCCATCAAATCAAAACAATAGGAATGAAACGTTTTTATTTCGATGTATAAGGCGGCGTTGCCAATTAACTTCATCAAACGTTTTTTGAATTCGGTTGCCGCCGCTCTGGAAAAAGTCAACATCAACAACTGTTCGTGTTTCACATCTTCCATCAATAACAATGACGCCAGTTTGTGCACAAGCACCCTGGTTTTACCACTTCCCGGTCCTGCAGCCACCACAATGTACTTCGCCTCTTTATCGTTGATTATTTTTAGTTGGGTAGGTGAAAGTTCTCCGAATAGTTGTGTGAACTTCTCTGGCGTGATGTTGCGTCGTATTTCATCCCTTCTGCTTCCCTTGAAATGTTTTTGCAAAAACGAGTCGTAATTCAAGTGGAAATAATCCTCCACAAACTGCAGGGCTTCTTTGTAATCGCTCAACATTTTTCTCGCATACTCACCCACAATATGGATTTGCTCGATTTTGCTGTTGTAGAACGTCCTTAATTTTTCGTAATCCTCTTTCTTGTATTGTTTTTGGTTGTTTTGTACCACCCTTTCAATCGTTAATCGATTATACAACACAAGAAACCCTCCTTCAATTTTGATGGCATCAATTCTCGTTAAATAAAAAAGCGCGTCCTCCAGTTCTGCGACGGTCACCTGCTTGTCGAAAAGCCCTCGTTGTTTGTCGTGCTCCTCTTTCATCTCTTGTACGGAAAATTCCACCAAAATCTCCTCCATTTCTTGGCCTTCTTCTGAAGTCAGTCTGTTGATTTTGCCACAGAGAAATTCCACAATAAATACAGCCAAATTGAGTCGTCTCTCTACGATTTCTTGTATTTTTTCTTTTGACTGCATGGCCAAAATCAACCACTGATCCTGGGCATATTCATGCCTCTTTATCTTAATCCAATTTTTTATCGCCCAATAATTGAGAACGGTTTTGAGCCTATTGGTGCTCACTTTTTCGCAACCAAAATTTTCAGCTTGTTCATTCAGTTCTTTCACGTGAAACGCGCGTTCTTGTTCTTCGATTTTCTGAGCCAAGAACATTTCTATCTTGCCGAAGTCTTTAACAATTTGAAGCGACTGGTTTTTTTGTTCGCCCCTTCGGATGAAGGCCGACAGGTCTTTGGCATCCGCCAGTATTTTCTCCTCCCGTAATTTTTGAACGATGTTGATTATCTCTTCCCGAGGTATCCCCAAGTGATCGCTGAGGTAATCGACCCGTGTTTCGGCTGTTTCCTCGGTGAGGTGTTTTCTGCTCTTGCTTGAAAACAACTTCTTGATAATCCTAATGGCATTTTCTTTTTGTTTCTCTTCAAAACGATCTGAAATCCTGATTTTATCTATCGCTTCCTGTGCATTTCTCGAAAGAATACTATTGGCAAAAATCCTCGGCATATTTTGTCCCCGTTTCAAATAGCCGGCATCCTCAAGGGCCGCAATGGCGGTTGTTACCCGTGTTTCTATGTCAACCACACGATCATCCCAGCCTGCCTTTCTTGCAATTTCTAAAGCCGAATTGGAAACGGATGAGCGAAATCTTGTAATCTCCTTGATGGCCTTCCAAATTTGTTGAATCTCTTGAATCGACAATTTGGTTTGGTTCAATAAGATAAAATGTTTGTTGAGGTCCTCTTCGTTGTACAAGACAAAACATTCTGCTGAGATTTTTTCATCCCGCCCGGCGCGGCCCGCCTCCTGTACGTAATTTTCCAGGGAATCTGAAATTTCATAATGAATAACCATGCCCACATCTTTCTTGTCAACCCCCATTCCGAAGGCTGAGGTAGCCACCATAATCGATACTTGTCCGGAGATAAATGCATTTTGGTTGGTTGTTTTTTCAATCACGTCCATTTTTCCATGGTATGGCTTCGCATGAAATCCATCGGCTGTTAAACGCTCTGCCAACACGGTCGCTTTTTGCGTTCTTGACACATAGATGATAATGGGACACTCTTTTTCTTCGATTATATCCCGCAGCGCAGCGTATTTTTCTTCTTCGCTGTTCTTCTCAATCACCCTGTAAAAAAGGTTTTTTCGTGATTCTTTAGAGGTGAATAGTTCAAGATTTAAATCCAATTTATCTTTGAAATATGTCCGGATGTCCTCTATTACTTTTTGCTTGGCCGTTGCGGTGAAACACGAAACCGGAATGCCTATTTCTAAATTTTTTGCCTCCTGTATCTTTTTTATGAAGTCGCCGATGTACAAATAGTCTGCCCTGAAATCCTGGCCCCACGATGAGAAACAATGGGCTTCGTCGATCACAAATCGTGCGATTTTTCTTCCTTTGATCAATCGCTCAATGGTGGTGGAGCGGAGCGATTCGGGCGAAAGGTATAGAATAGATGCCGAGCCATTTTCGACCCGCTCAATTGATTTGGCTCTCTCAATTGGATCCAGCATGCCGTTGATGGTAACGGCCTCCGTTATGCCAATCCTCTCGAGGTTGTCGACCTGGTCTTTCATGAGCGATTGCAATGGTGATATCACAATTGTGAGGCCCCTAATACTTTCTCCGCACATTAAGGCAGGTACTTGAAAGGTTATGGACTTCCCTCCACCTGTTGGAAAAACGGCCAGGATTGACTTGTTGCGAACCGCCGCCTCAATAGCTTTTTCTTGTAGCGGTTCACCCCCATAGGTTCGAAACGTATCAAAACCAAAATATCGCTTTATGCCTTTGTGTATATCGAGTGTTTTGTTACAATAATTGCAGCCCGGTACACAGGGCCTACTTCTTAGGTTAAACAAGATTCTCTGAACGCCCGGATAATTTTTTAACACCCAGGGCGGCGTAATGGAATGACTTTTTTTGTTTTCTATCCATGCGTTCACCAGCGATAATGCGTAGGCAAGTTCAATGGGGTGTTCTGTTATTGTTTTTGTGAGTTCAAACCGCTCACACATCTCGGTATGGAATTTTTGTCGAATCAACTGCGCTGTGTCCTGCTCCCCAGACTGATAGGACAAATAATCAAAAAACGCATGAAACTCTTTTTTACCCTTCAATAATCCAAACAAAATTTGTTTGAAAACACCTGGGATCTGCCGAAAGGAGGCTACCTCGTCGATGAACAACTCTCTCGCCTTTATGGCGTCGTTGAGGGGATTATTGGTTTCCTCCGTCTGTAGTTTGTCATCCTTTAACAATGAATGGTACGGCCTGGTCGGAAACAACAGCGGGGAAAAATAAAGGGTATCGATGATCTTGGAGGAATCTAAACCGCAGGAATTCAACGCCACCCCTATATATTTCAAGTCGTGGTTGAATATGTTGTGCCCACAGACCCACTGAACGCCAAATAAAAACTGCTTAAACTCGGCGATTGACGCCTTGTGAAATGTGCTTCCGTCAGATTTTACACTTCCTATATCCAATATTCGTCCGCTCCTTGGGTCAATTTCTGTGTCAACTACAGCCAATAATGACATTTACCATTACTTTTTACAAACATAAAAGTGCCGTTTGCAATATGAACAAATTATAGTCAACCTTTCCCCAAAGTCGATAAAAATTCTTATTCATGCACATTCAGCCCGTCGCGGTATAAGCAACACTGGGGCAGGCCCTTATAAACCGCTGAATCTGCCTTTTTCAACGCAGTATCGTGCCCGGCGGCAGCGATGTAGGTGTGAATCTGTTCTTCCGTCACAACCCCAGGCCTAAAGACCACCCACGCCTCTTGTTTCTGACGATCCCAACCCGCGGCAATGATTCCTTTCTGGTCGAGCGCATCCACAATCCTCTGTTCACATTGTCCACAATTTCCCTTCACCATCAAGCGGATTTCCTTCTTCTTGGGCGGCTTTTGCGCAGTGGAACATACAATACCTGCACATGAGGCGCTGCCGTTCTCACCAAAATCTGATGAACGCGCAGGTAAAGTATAGAGGACAATCATGGCGGCCCAAAGAAAAGAAGGCCATGAAAGCCTATTGGATATTCGGTGGATGGTGTGCATAGCGGTAGATTCTTCCTTTATTTCGCGTCACATTATTTAAAATGACCCAAACGTTACAAAACGAACAAAACACATTAAAAGTTCACGGCTCGCTCCTCCTTGCTGCCTTGTTTTATGGTGCTTCATACAGCATCGCGCAGCAAATCATGCCGCGACTCATCGCACCAGAGCCCTTTATTCTACTCAGGGTATGGATTTCCTGCGCAGTATTCTGGGCCGTTTATGCGCTACAACCTTCAAAACTCCGAAAAACGCTACACAAGCCCACGGGGCCTGAGCACCTCAGGCTGCTGGCCTGTGCAGTCTTTGGTGTAGCCGGTAATATGCTCCTGTTTTTCAAGGGACTGGCCATCAGCTCGCCGGTAAGTGCCGCCGTCATCATGATCACCACGCCCATCTTCATACTCGCCTTCGCCCTGTTGTTCCTCAAAGAAAAAGCCGGCCTTCTTAAAATTGGCGGTATGCTCGTAGGTGCCTTAGGGGCAGCGCTGCTCATCTACAGTGCCGACACCGTGGGAAGCGCCGGCAACCGCGCCAACACTGTTGCAGGAAATCTCATGGTATTGGTGAATGCCCTATTCTTTGCCGTTTACCTCATCATGGTGAAACCTTTGCTCGTGCGTTTCGAAACCCTCCAGCTCATGAGGTGGCTATTCCTGTATGGAAGTATCCTTGTTACCCCCTTTGGTTGGGCCGAACTGTCATCCATAGAATGGGGATTATTCACTTCGAGTGACTGGATGAGTTTTTGGTTTATCATTTTGGGAATCAGCGTAGGCGCATATTGGCTCAATGCCTGGTCACTCAAGCACACAAGGGCGACCGTGGTGGGGAGCTACATTTACCTGCAACCCCTCCTGGCGGCCCTGTTTGGTTTGTTTTGGGGAGAAAAAATACACCCCATGCAAATCATCTTTGGCAGCCTGGTTTTTGCCGGTGTGTTTATGGTGGGCAGAGCCCGCAAATAAAGGCGTATTTTCGCCCCCTCCAATCACAGAAAACATGATTCGCTCCATGACAGGCTTTGGTAAAGCCGAAAAAGCAACGCCGAAGGGCACGCTGAGTGCCGAATTGCGCTGCCTGAATTCCAAGCAGTTCGACCTCAGCATGCGTTTGTCTGCATCACTTACCTCATGGGAGTTTCCCATCAGGAACTGGCTGCAAGCACGCCTTGAGCGCGGTAAATGTCAACTTACCCTCAATTGGTCTGTACACGAAGAAACGGAACTCCGATTAAACACCGAATTGATCGAAAGCCTACAAAAACAGTGGGCTCATTACTGTGAACAGTCAGGAAAACCCATACATACTGAAATGCCGGCCGGATTATGGAATGCATCCCTACTACTCAAATCCACGTCCGATGAAGGGGAACAACCCGATGAACAACTGTGGATGGATGTGCTGGAGGAGGCTTCACTTGCACTCAACGATTTTCGTCTTCGCGAAGGACAAGCAACAGCGCGTGACCTCGAACAATGCTGCTTGCTCATTGAAGAAGGATTGTCGCTCATCGACCGCCTCGACCCTGATCGGATTAAATCCTATCGCGAACGCCTGTCTTCACTGCTTGAACGGATCAACCTACCAACCGAGGAGGGTCGTATTCGCATAGAACAAGAACTGGTGTTGTATGTTGATAAACTCGACATCAGTGAAGAAAAACAGCGCTTGACAGAACACTGTAGGTTTTTCAGACAAAGTCTACTTGAAGAAAACAGCGGGCGCACTTTAGGATTTATTGCACAAGAAATGGGTCGCGAAATCAATACTATAGGCTCCAAGGCCAATCATTCGGGCATACAACGAACGGTGGTGGAGATGAAAAACCAACTCGAACGCATCCGTGAACAAGTGCAAAATCTGATGTAATAACATGATTGATCCTGGGAAGCTCATCATCATCAGTGCCCCGTCGGGAAGTGGAAAAACCACCCTGGCGCGTCATCTATTGTCGGTGATTCCGGGCTTACAATTCTCGGTGAGTGCCACTACGCGTGCACGTCGTTCGCATGAAGTGGAGGGGCGCGACTACTTGTTTTTGTCGACCGATCAATTCATCGAATTGCAACAGAAAAGTGCTTTTTTGGAATGGGAAGAAGTTTATACTGGAATATTTTACGGTACTTTAAAGGCATCGGTTGATGAATGCCTGAAATCGGGTGTTTCACTTGTTTTTGATGTGGATGTGCAAGGCGCGCTCAACATCAAGAAATTATATGGGGAACAAGCGCTTTCTGTTTACGTGGATGCGGGAGGGATTGAAATACTCGAACAACGATTACGGGCACGCAATACCGAAACGGAGGAGCGCCTCAGGCTTCGCCTAAAAAAAGCCACAATAGAAGCAAAGATGGCACATTTATTCGATTACATCCAGGTCAATATGGATTTGAATGTAGCATGTGAACAACTTACCAATCGGGTACGGTCATTTTTATCTATTCCTTTATGAGTACGATTGGTTTGTTCTTTGGTTCATTTAACCCCATACATACAGGCCACCTTATTTTAGCCGAGTATTTTGTATCACACTGTGCTCTTCAAGAAGTTTGGCTGGTGGTGTCGCCAAGCAACCCCTTTAAAAATGGAAACGATTTATACCCCCAATCGGAACGCTTAAGGTGGGTTCGCATGTCTATTGCCAACAACCCTTTGCTCCGGGCATGTGATATTGAGTTCAGTTTATCTTCGCCCTCCTACACCATACATACCCTTGACGCACTCTCGGCAAAATACCCCGAACATGCGTTTCAGTTGATTATGGGACAAGACAATCTGGAACAATTTCACCGATGGAAGTCATACGAGGATATTCTCATGAAATATCCTGTGCTCGTCTACCCACGTCATGGAAGTATCGGTTGTGCGCTCGAAAAACACCCATCAGTACGGATGGTTGACGCCCCTCTTTTGGAGATATCCGCTACCCGAATACGAGAATTATACGCTTCAGGCCATTCAGTACGCTATCTTCTTCCCGATCCTGTCTTCCAGGATTGGCTACTTCGGTAGTTTTTTCATTGTTACTAAAAACAAGTTTATAGTGTTGATAAGTTGTGCATATTCATGTTGAATGAGGCTAGTTTGTTTACCATTGAAGTGCATAAACCGGACTTTAACGTGTTTAGGTACTTATTGTGCTTTTTTTTCCACCTCAAGTACAGAATTTATCAACATGACAAGAGTGAATATTTATCCTCATCCTTCATCTTCCATTTTTTTAACAATGTTGACAACCTTCATAAAGCAATCGTTTATCAATACAAACTTGAATAAATCTGTTCGAATGGTGTGGATGAGCTTGTGGATACGTGTTGAAAAAAAAAGTATCTCTATTTATCCACATATAAACAGCCCTAACAACAACAATCAGTATTTAAAAATTATAGATTATAGTTTGCTGCGCACATCAAATCAGACGATTTTTGCAGGGATTGTTCAAATCTATGTGGAAGGGTATACAAGAAGAGGAAAGCATTTTTACCGTGATGTCGGCCATGGCCCGGCAGCACGATGCCATTAATTTGGCCCAAGGCTTCCCTAATTTTGATCCTGATCCGAGGTTAAAGGATATATTTCGATCGGTAGTGGGCGATTCAGTCCACCAGTATGCGCCCATGTCGGGCCTTGCGGGATTGCGCACGGCGTTGGCGAATAAAATCCTTGATTTCTATGGTGTTGAATGGGATCCTGAACAGGAATTGACCATCACCGCCGGGGCTACCCAAGCCATCTCAACCGTTCTGCAAGCCTGTGTACAGCAGGGTGATGAAGTCATCATTCTTGATCCAGCATATGATTCATATCGTCCGGGCGTACTCATGGCCGGGGCACGCCCAGTTCATGTCACAATGCCTTATGAACATGGTCTTTTTTTCTGGAATTGGGATGCCGTTCGGGATGCCATCACGTCGAAAACGAAGTTAGTGATCATCAACCAGCCTCATAATCCGGCAGGAATTTTCCTTTCTGAGGATGATTGGCGGGAGTTGGAAGAGATTGTTGTGAAAAATGATGTATTGCTGTTGTGCGATGAGGTTTATGAACATATGGTTTATGATGGGGCAGCTTTTATATCCGCTTGTACGCGTCATGCCATTCGCAACCACTTATTTTGTGTAAGTTCCTTTGGTAAGACATACCACAATACGGGTTGGAAAGTGGGTTATGTCATGGCTTGCTCTGACTGGATGCGCAGATTCAGACAAGTTCACCAGTTTACCGTTTTTTCTGTGAATAGTGTGGCCCAACATGTCTTGGGTCAATTTCTTCCGGTGGTCGATGCCTATCAGAATTTATCTGGTTTTTACCAGCAGAAGCGGGATTATTTTATCCAGGCAATGGAGCAGACCCGGTTTCAAATGTTACCCACTAAGTCTACTTACTTCCAGTTGGCCGACTACAGCCAAATCAGCAAAGAAGAAACAGATGTAGACTTTTGTGCGCGCATCATTCGGGAATACGGAGTGGCGGCCATTCCTTTATCGCCCTTCATGCATAATATGTCCAATATTCCGCTGATTCGGTTCTGTTTTGCCAAAACTGACGATGTGTTAATGTCGGCAGCGCAACGATTATCGTCATGTTAAAAGTTCATGTTCTGCAAACTGATCTGCATTGGCGCGATCCAATCGCCAACATGGTTCATTTGGACCATCGTCTGAACACTTTGGAAAATCAACTGGAGGCGTTGGACACAAGATTAGAGACTTTTTTGGTGCTTCTTCCGGAAATGTTCAGCACTGGTTTTTCTATGGATCCGGAAGGCGTTGCTTCTCGTTGGCTCCGATCAGACCCGGTATTGTTGTGGATGCAAAGGCGGACAAAGGCGGGTGGTTATTATCTCGGTGGTTCTGTTATGATGCGTAAGGGCAGGCGTTTTTACAACATGTTTGTTTTGTGTTCACCTACTGGTCAGTTTCAAACCTATGAAAAGAGGCATTTATTTGGTTTGGCAGGCGAAGATCAGAAATATACTAAGGGCCATAGACGGGTTGTTTGGGAGATAGGTGGTTATCGTGTCTGTCCACAGATATGCTACGACTTGCGGTTCCCGGTTTGGTCGCGCAACGATTTGAATTATGATCTTCTGGTTTATGTGGCGAATTGGCCGTCTATTCGAATCGATGCCTGGAATACATTGTTGTTGGCGAGGGCCATTGAAAATCAGGCTTATGTGGTGGGAGTGAACCGCATCGGCATTGATGGGCTATCCACCCCATATCCTGGGAACAGTCAGATTGTTAACCCCTGGGGAAACATCATGGTCCATGCAGGTACGTCAGATAGCGTTATCAGTGCTGTAATAGAGCGCAACACGTTAGAAGATGTTCGTCAGCGACTCCCATTTTTGAAAGATGCCGACACATTTCGTGTTTTGAAGCGTTCTTAGTCCGTTCAATTTTATACGATTTCCGACATATGTCTACACCACCCATCCACGCCCCCAGATCTACAGGATTGGTTATTGCGTGGGAAGAACTCCGTAACCGGCTTAAAGAAGACTTCGGTAAGAAGCCTGACCTTCAAGCTGTTCTGTTTCTTATTGGAGTGAATGTGTTGGGGCGTTCAGAGGATACGTTTACCAAGGAGGAAAAACAGGATTTGATGCATGTTGCGGTTTGTGAGGTGCTTTCTTTTTTGGGTTATTATGAATTTACGGGGCGCGATCCTGATGGATGGCCGCATTATCGACTGCTCCAAACATTACCCGCGGTTAATCTACCCGAACAAGAAGAATTATTGAAGGGCGCTTGCCTCCAATACTTCGAGGAAATTGACTATTTTCGTGTTTCTGAAAAAACCAAATAACAATGAATAAATTTATGCACAATTTTACCCGAGTATGTGGATTATCGTTAATGAGTTTCTCCTTAGCCGCGGCAGTGTCGGCACAAGCACAGAACAGTACATCAAATCCACCGGCGCAGGCATTGGGTTCAGGAAAATCATCGGTAGTCGAGTTTCAAACGGATAAAGGAAAAATTCGGGTTCGTTTGTACAACGAGACGCCCAAGCACCGAGACAATATGTTGAAGTTGGTGAAGGATGGGTTTTATGATGGGGTATTGTTCCATCGCGTTATCAAGGATTTTATGATTCAGGGAGGCGATCCGCAGTCCAAGAATGCTCCGGCGGGTCAAATGTTGGGCTCTGGTGATGTGGGATACACCGTTCCCGCTGAATTCAATCCGAAATTGTTCCACAAAAAGGGTGCACTTTCCGCTGCTCGTCAGGGCGATCAAGTAAATCCCGAAAAGCGGTCGAGTGGATGCCAATTCTACCTGGTACAAGGACGCAAATGGAGTGATGGTGAACTCAACAGTTTCGAATCACAGCGCGGCTCAAAGTTTAGTCCAGAGCAACGCGAGGCCTATAAAACCTTGGGTGGCACGCCTCACCTTGATGGAGGATACACCGTTTATGGTGAAGTAATTGAGGGATTAGACATCATTGATTTGATTGCGGCTGTGAAAACAGCACCGGGTGATCGTCCCGTTCAAGATGTCAAAATTGTGAAGGCCGTCATCGTACAGTGACAAAATTTATAACTTATAACGTCAATGGTGTACGCGCTGCGGCGCGTAAGGGTTTGGTTGATTGGGTCCAAGCATCCAACGCGGATGTTGTGGCCCTACAAGAAATCAAATCCGACGCCAATCAGTTTGATTGGGGAGAATTCCGCCGCATTGGCTATGAACCCTTCATATTTCCTGCTGAGAAAAAGGGATATTCAGGCGTAGCGATACTCTCCAGAAAGGAACCCAAGAATGTCGTTTATGGTTGCGGTCATGGGTGGATTGATGAAGAGGGAAGGATCATTCGTGCGGATTTCGACCATTGCAGTTTTGTATCGGTTTACATACCCTCTGGCAGCAGTGGAGAGCATCGTCAGGAGAAGAAAATGGAGTTTTTGGATTTCTTCTCGGGCTATACGAGGGGATTGGTACACCATCAAAAGAACATCATCATCAGTGGTGACTACAATATTTGTCGTGAGGCCATCGATATTCATGATCCTGTGCGTAATGCCAATGTTTCTGGATTCCTTCCCGAAGAACGCGCCTGGTTTGCACAATGGGTCGATGAAGGGTGGTGCGATAGCTTCCGTCGTGTTGAAGCCGGTGCAGCCCATTACAGCTGGTGGTCGTACCGCGCAGGTTCACGGGAGAAAAACCTGGGATGGCGCATCGACTACAATATGATCAGCAGTACCCTTACCGATCATATATCAGGAGCGCAATTGCACCCACACGCCATGCACTCGGATCATTGTCCCGTTGAACTTCAACTCAATCTTTCTCTCAATGACTGATTACAGGCCGCCTACTTATCAGGATTTACTGGACCGCTTGGATTCGTTTATTCGAAAGTGGTACCTCAATCAGGTCATTAGGGGAGTTATTTTAATTTTTTCTTTGCTATTGTCCTCTTGGTTGCTCGTGGCAACCACTGCTTTTTACACCTATTGGCCAAGTTGGGCCCGAGCAGTGTTGTTTTACGGCTTTATTGTGTTGAACCTTTATTTTCTGGTTCGTTTGGTCGGTCAGCCACTTTTTAAGCGTTTGGGGTGGTTGAAGGGCATCGATCGTAAAGAAGCAGCCCAGATGATTGGTGCGCATTTCCCGGAGGTGCGCGACAAATTGGTCAATACCCTGGAGCTCAGTGAATCGGCGCGTCGCTCAGCAGGTTTTTCTGTCGATCTTTTGGTGGCAAGCGTAGAGCAACGAACACGCATGTTGATGCCCGTTCCCATGCTCAACATGATTGATTTAAAGGCGAACAAAAAGCATTTGAAGATCTTGATTCCGGTTGCGGCACTTTTTATATTGGTGTTGGTTGTGGCTCCGTCCTTATTGAGTAAGGGTGGCGAAAAAGTAGTTCGCTATAACCGCGAATTTGTTCGGGAGGCACCATTCACTTTTGACTGGATCAACAGCGATCAGCAATTTGAACAATCGGAAACAGCTGTGCTTCGGTTGCGTTTGAGTGGGCCGGAAGTGCCGGCAGAGGCTTATGTATCACAGGCTGGTCTGTGGATACGGATGCAAAATACCGCTGAGGTTGGGGTATTTGAAGCAGAAATAGCCCAAGTGAAGCCAGGAATGAAGCTGCAATTTCGGGCTGATGAATTCACTTCGCTCACTTATGATTTAAAAGTTGTTGCACGACCCGTGGTTGAGCGATTCGATGTTGATTTGTCGTTTCCCAGCTACTTGGGAAAAACGAATCAATCCCTTCAAAATACAGGAGATTTAGTGGTTCCAGAAGGAACGCGCATCACTTGGAAGGTACAATCACGCAGTGTAGATACCCTTATATTGGGCTTAGGTGATGGAACTGCGGTACCGGCTGAGCGCTCAGGGTCTGGAAGATTTACCGTTGCGTATTCTGCACGTCAAGAGATGCGCTACAGCATTCGTTTCAAGAACAAAACAAATCCACGCTCCGACAGCATGACGTTTACGCTGAAGGTTGTTCCGGATCAATGGCCGGTCATAGAAGCGGGCGAGCAGCCGGACAGTGTGCAGCAAGGCGTACGCTATTTCGATGGAGAAATCGGAGACGATAACGGATTCGCTTCATTGTCATTCTGCTACAGAGTTTTTGATCCTAAGGGTGTTCCACAGGGCGATTTAAAGGTTATGCCGTTGGGCTTGGGTAAGGGCAATAGACAGCGGTTCTTCCATTATTTTGATGTGACGTCCCTCGGACTGCGCAATGGATCATATGTTGATTACTATTTCGAAGTGGCCGACAATGATGGCGTCAATGGTTCGAAAAAAGCCCGAACAAACACATTTCAGTATCGTAGTTTAACAGAGGAGCAGCGAGAGGACAAAATTGCCACGAATACAGCGGAAACAACAGATCAGTTGGAAAAGTCGATCGCGGAGAGCCAGAAAATAGAGCGTGATGCCGAAAAGTTGCTTCGAAAGTTGGTCGATAAAAAGGAGTTGAGTTGGGAGGACAAACGTCTTATTGAACAGATCAAGCAAAGGCAGGCTGAAGTGCAGCAACAACTGCGCGACGCCGTTAACAATATGCAAGAGAACAGTCAGCTTCGGACCGATGAACAGAAGATAGAGATATTAGAAAAGCAAAAGAAGCTGCAAGAAATGGCCAATCGTTTGTTGAATGATGAGATGCGCAAGATGATGGAGGAATTGGAGAAAATGATGGATCAGCAAAAAAGCGATAAAATGCGGGAGCAGCTCGACAAGATGAAGTTTGATCAATCACAAGTGGAGAAGGAGCTGGACCGGATGCTTGAGTTTTTTAAAGAGATGGAGGTGGAACAAAAGGCGGATCAATTGGCCAATAAACTCGATGAATTAGCTAAGAAGCAAGAAGAATTAGCACGGAAAAGCGAACAATCGACAAAGGAGGATAGTGAAGCGCTTCAAAAGGAGCAGGAGGCACTGAACAAGGAATTCTCGGAGCAGGAGAAGAAGGCAAAGGAATTAGAAAAGGAGAACAGCGAACTGAAGAAACCCATTGACTTTGATCAATTAAGCGAACAGACGCGTGATATTGGACAGGAGATGGATGATGCCAAGAAAAGCTTATCGGAGCAGAAGCAAAAAAAGGCTGCCGGTCAGCAAAAGAGTGCCGCAGGGAAGATGAAAGAAATGGCGAAAAAGATGCGCGAGGATATGCAAAGCCAGGAGATGCAGATGCTCGACGAGAACATTGAAGCGCTTCGAATGCTGCTTGAAAACCTAATACGGTATTCTTTTCGTCAGGAGAAATTGATGGATCGACTCCAGGACAACAGTACGTATTCTCCTGTATTTGTAGAATTGGGACAGGAACAGGTGCGTTTAAAGGAGGAGGCTCGCTTATTAGAAGATAGTTTGTCCGCATTGGCTTCGCGTGTCATGCAGCTGGAAAGTATTGTGAATAGGGAGATGGGACTGATTAACCTGAACATTGAAAAGGCGTTGGCCTCTTTTGGTGATCGTCGCGTTGCCGAAATCAAAAGCCGACAACAGTATGTGATGACTTCGGCCAATAATTTGGCCTTGATGCTCTCTGAATTGTTAAATAGTTTGCAGCAAGAGAAAGCCAACAACATGGATGGTCAGCAACAGTGTAAAAAGCCAGGTACTGGGGGTGGTTCGGGGCGCTTGAGCAAGATGTCCCAGATGCAGAAATCATTGAACGAACAGATGAGTAAAATGCGGCAACAAATGGGCCAACAGGGAGCGGGAAAAAAGGATGGCCAACAAGGCCGCAACAAGCAAGAAAGTCAAGCTTTTGGGGAGATGGTGGCGCGGCAGGAAGCGATTCGTCGTGAGTTGCAACGGTTAAACGAGGAACTCAATAAAGATGGTAAGGGTGGATTGGGCAACTTGGATCAATTAGCGAAGGAAATGGAAAAGACGGAGAAGGAGCTTGTCAACAAGCGTTTGACTGAGGAGAGTGTGCGGCGGCAAGAAGAAATCATGACGCGGCTTTTGGAAGCTGAAAAGGCTGAGCGGGAGCGTGAATGGGACGATGAGCGACGCGCCAATACCGCCCAACAGGTG
>CAIVQI010000180.1 GCA_903908015.1 uncultured Bacteroidota bacterium | reverse complement strand
GGTGTGAGGGCCGTCACCAAGCCCGTCGTGGCGTTCACCGTGGCTATTGCCGTATTGCTGCTGCTCCATGTTCCTCCGGTCACCGTAGAGGCATAGGTATCGGTCGATCCCACGCACAAGTTCTGGTTGCCGCTCAAAGTACCCGCGTTCACCGGAGCGGTGATGTGAATGAATCGCTCTGCCACTGCCATGGGGCACCCACCCTGAAGCGATAAAACATATCGGATCTCAGCCGAACCCGCCGATACACCAGTCACAATTCCTGTTAATGAATCCACAACCGCCACTGAAGGGTTGACACTGCGCCAAAATCCACCGATCGGATGGGCAGTGAAGCTGGCCGAGCTCCCCAAACAGATACTGTCGGCAGCGGAAGTCATGGACGGATTCAGGCATAGGGTCAGGGCATCATCATGGCCATAGGCCGTTCCCACAGCATTTTGGGCATAGGCCCTGAAGTAATAGCGCGTAAACGGGGATAACCCATTGATCGTATCAGAAAATAGACCAAGCCCCGAGCCAGCAGGCGTTCGCCCTACAGGAAGCAGTGGACTGGCCTGCGTATCGTAAACAAATCCCCGTTCGAATACGGAGGAGCCACCGTCGGAGTGCACCACTCCCTCACAACGAACACTGCTGTCGCCAATTTGCATCGTCCTCAGGGTTTCCAGGGATGGGAAGGCCACAAATGCCAGACTCTTCTCATTCGAATAATTGGTGCCCAGGGCATGGGTGGCATAAGCCCTGAAGTAGTAGGTTGTTCCGCCTGTAAACCCAGTTAACCTGATTGAAAAATCAAAACTACCACGTCCGGATACGGCTTTCTGATCGGTGATGCTGGGTTGGCTGAAGGTTGACCAACATATACCACGCTCATAAATTCCGGAACCTGGTGTAAGAAAGCGGACATCCGCATCAATTGATGTACCGTTGCCATGCACAGAGTCTAATGATAGGGTCGGATGGGTGGGTGCTATGGCATAACTTCCGTTGACGTCACCTGCTGAGAGTACCCATAGATTGACGTTCAGCGTATCGCTTTGGAAGTTCACTGTGGGGTGTGACTGTACAAATTGGCCAATGTTAAAGACTGTGATGATCTGGGTGGCCAAGCGTGAGATCACTAAGGCATCCGAGTTGTTGAGTATTCCATTGCCATTGACATCACCTGCCTTGATTTTCAAGGGTGGAAGGCCAATGACGTTCGCAAAAAATCTTGAGGCAGTGAGCGCGTCCGTGGTGTTTACCCCCCCCGGTTCGTAGTCCACATCCGCATCCAAAAAATAAGTTCCATCGGAGAAGTCTGCCATGTGAAAAGCCCCGCTGGCGTCGGTAGTATCACTCGCCACGATATATCCCGGCAAGGCCCTGAGGTGTACGGGCACTCCGGCCAATGGGGTCGTTTGGTTGTTGTTATAGGACAGTAAGCCGTAAATTTGGTTCGCACTCAGCAAAAAAGCCGAGCTGGCGGACGAGGATGCAGGGTGGAACGCCAAGAAAAGAAACGAAAAAAGCAATACCACTGGATGTATGCCTCCATTGAAGGCAATGCCCTGATGCTGTCTTCGGTGATTGATTCCTTTAGTGAGGCTGTTCATGGCGTGGTTCGGCAGGGGGGTGCTGTGTGATGCTTTTGTTGGACGTCAAAAGACGAGGTCGTACAGAATGAAATATTTTGGATGATTAAATGGTGTTATAACCTAATGGGATGAGTAACCTCAACATAGGTGCGCGATAAAACAGCATAAGGCATGGGGTTATGTTTACTCACCCTAACTTTTATCATAGTATTGGGCCATTTTTTGTATAAATCGTTGGCAATTTTGCGCGCCAGATGTTCAATCAGCTGAACGCGCGCCTGCATGTGATTGGCAACAAGGGCATAGACCGCTTCGTAATCGATGCAATGCGCCAGATCATCCGTTTCCCCTTCGAACCCATGGTCGAAGTACACATCCACCGAAAACTGATTGCCCACCAGAGCCTCCTCAGGGTGTACGCCATGAAAGGCATGAAAACGCATTCCTTCAATTGCCGTGTGCGCCATAAACGAAAGTGGGGTGAATCATGCGGCCAAAAAGAAGATTTGAAAAACTACAAAGATAACCCATTCTTTGGCTTTGCAAGAATCCAAAGCGCGATTCATATGGTCATTTTGAACTGTTTAGGCTGTAACTTTGCTCCGCTTTCGCCCTACATTCAAAGGGCCACCAAGATTCAGAAAAAAGTCGACCTACACCCCCAAACACAGCATATGCAAACCGATCGTTTCCAACATCCTGATCATTACCTCATCGATG
>CAIVQI010000179.1 GCA_903908015.1 uncultured Bacteroidota bacterium | reverse complement strand
TCGGCCAATGTGCTCGCCAACCCCTACCACAACACCGTGACCGTGGGAGCCAATGACTTTCTGCGGATGCCCTACCTCAACCAAACCATCACCGACACCCACTTCGACAACCCCGACCGCCGTGGCCGTCTCCTCACCTTCATGGCGCGCCAGGCGGGCGACAGCAGCCTGCGCATGAGGGCCATTGCCTGTGATGAATACACCGCCGTGTGCATCGACAGCAACGGAATTGCCCGCGCATTCGGAGATTTCCCGCAAAACGACGACAACGCCTACTTTGTGCAGGCCAATTGCGTGCCCCCCTGGCAACCCGAAATGCTGCGCCCATCGGTTGCACTGACGTGGGACAGGGGTGGAGAGGCGGTGAAGGTGTACCGCGTCAAAGGCACCCAGCAAGGCACCCATAGTTTCGACCTCACCAACTGGCGCCTGGGCAACGGAGGCGAATGGCTGCACTGGTGGGTGCAGGCGGGCCAATTCTTTGAGGGGCCAGGCACTCCTGTATCTTTTTGTGATAGTTTGTCGGCCACCGTCATCGATCGAGGCGAGGTCAACCAACGTTTACATCCGTATCCCAATCCCGCCATCGACCGCTTGTATATGCCCGACTACCATGGCCATTATGATTTCCGGGATATACAGGGGTCTCTGGTGAGCAGCGGCTTGTGGCCTGGAAGCCTGGCTGTCGGTCATTTCCCCAGTGGTCCCTACTTGTTGCAAACCGAAGACGGTCGGGTGGCCCGTGTTCTATTGCATACCGATAAGTGAATACTCCCTCTTTTAAATCCCCGTCGTTCCGTGGCCGTTTCACCAGGTTCTATCGCTGGCCTCTCTGGGTTATGGGCCTCGCTTTGGCTTTGCTTCACCACCAATGGAGCTGTGCACAAACCCACCCAAATAGCCCTTGGCATCAGGCGGATGGACACCCTGAAGCCCCTGAACAAAAACAAAATACCATCGGCCCAAACACAACAGACACAGAGAATGATGGGGCGCATACCTGTTGGCCTATGTGGGCCAATCCGAGTCAACGACAATCAACCCAACCCAGCACATTTAGCGCAGTACGCATCCAAAAACAAACGCTGCACCTGCAACTCGACCCCGAACAGCGCTATGTAGCTGGAGAAGTTATATATCGCCTGAGTCTCGATGCCCCGGCAGATGAGCTGTATGTTGACCTCGATCGTGCGTTACAGGTCGACTCCATTTGGCTGTCGGATCAGCAGCCCCTTTCATTTCGTCAGGATTCCCTACAGCTGGCGTTGGCGTTCCCCATTCCGGGGGGCTGGCCCGCCAATCAGCCATTCGACCTGCGCATCCGGTATGCCGGGGTGCCACCCGTCAACCCCAACGGCTTTGGCTCATTCATGACCGCGCGCCACAGCGCCGACAGCATCCCGGTGTTGTGGACCCTCTCTCAACCCTACGGCTGCCGCGATTGGTGGCCCGCCTTTCAACACCTGGGCGTGCGGGCCGACACCACCCTGTTGATCGTCGATATTCCCATCGGATACCGGGCAGGAGGGCCAGGACTCCTCACACGCATCGACACCATAGGGCAACGGGTGCGCTACCACTGGCACCACCATTACAGTATGCCGCCCTATCTGTTGGGCACTGCGGTGAGTCGCTACGAAGTCATGGAACAAATGGTCCCCTTGTCGACAACAGGCGATACGGTTCAGGTTCTGAATTATGTGTACACCGCCGACACCGCCCTGGCCTTTCCCCGGCTGCGCGACTGGTTGCCCGATATGCTCCGCCTCTTTTCAGATTGGTTTGGGCCCTATCCCTTCGCCAACGAGAAGTACGGCCACATGCAAATCAGCATCTTTTCGGGGGGGATGGAACACAATACCATGAGTTCCATGGGCAGCTGGGGCTACGATCTGATGGCACATGAATTGGCCCATCAATGGTTTGGCAACACCGTCACCTGTGGTAGCTGGCAGGACATCTGGCTCAATGAGGGCTTCGCCACCTGGATGGTGAGCCTCTGTTTCGAGGACATACACGACAACGGCTACTGGTTCCTGCCCTGGAAGCGGGGCAACCTCAACTCTGCCCTGAGGGTGCCCGCCGATACGGTGTACGTGACCGACACCAGCCTCACCCAGCGAATTTTTCGTCAGCGCACTACCTATCACAAAGCAGGATTTGTGTTGCACCAGTTAAGGCGACAACTGGGCGACTCGGTACTGGCCTCCGGCCTTCGGGCCTACCTTCAAGCACCCGGCATTCGCTTCGGATTCGCCCGTACCCCTCAACTTCAGGGTTTCCTGGAACAAGCCTGCCAATGCTCGCTTGATGGCTTTTTTCGTCGGTATATTTACGAAAGTGGCTACCCCCGCTACCAATTTCGGTGGACCAGCGACGGCGGTGATCTGTGGGTACACACCCGCCAACTCGATCCTGAACCCGCGACCCGTCCCTTTGCTCAGCGTTTGTTTTTGCGTGCCTATGGCGGGGGGGATAGCCTCGACCTCGAGGTTGACTTCAATGGACATGCACGAATCGATGCATTTGCATTAGCTTTCACGCCCGATAGCTTGGTTTTTGACCCCGAAGCCGACATCCTGGCCTGGCCTGCTGAAGTTTTAGGGGGACAACCCTCAGGCGCCCAGGGGGGTTATTCTGGATTTACGGCCCATTTTAAGGCCAATACTCTATGCATCGATCGTTCCATTGCCCTTAGGGGCCTAGCCCTTGCTGAATTGTTTGACCCCACCGGACGCTTACTGGGTTCGCATCGACTAAGTGATCTAAGCTTATACGATGAGTGGGTATGGCCGTTCACGCCCTCCTCTGGTTGGTATGTTCTGCGCTTGCGTGCGGCACCCGGGGCATCCCCTTCTACACTGGGTCTCGGCTGGCTGGAATCACAATTTTTTTCTCGACTTATACCAAAGGCCCCCTAAACCGCGTATATTTGTAGTTCGTCTTTTTGTTTACCTTTAAATTTTAATTAGCATGAAAAAGTTTGTTTTGGGTGTTATGATGTTGAGTCTCGTGTCGGTAGTCGCTTTCGGGGGCAACGACAAGAAGAAGAAGGGCAAAAGCTGCAGCAGTGCCACCACGACTGAGCAAGTCGAGAAGAAGGCCGGCTGCGCCAGTGGTTCGAGCACCTCCGGTGGCAAATCTTGTTGCGCCGCCAAGAAGCCTACGACCTAAGTCCCTCCCCTTTGCAGGGAGCTCGAAATACGGAATGTTTTACACTCCGTTGGCTCTGTATGATCCCCTCTTCGTGAGGGGATTTTCATTTTCGGCGGGGGGATTGAACAGTATTTATTGCCGCTTAGGTTTTTGTTGGTCATGGACGGTGAACTTTCGAGAAGCCAAATCATGTCCACATGACAATTGACCCACAGGACCAACTTTAATGAAAACTATCTGGGCCCTGCCACAGAAAATAAATGGATAGAAATAACAAACACCTCCCGCAAACCTAGCGCCCCACCATATCGGAGGGGTTGACCCATCGGTCAAAGTCGGGTCCCGTCACCAATCCCAACTTCGTCGCCGCCTCCCTCAATGTTGTACCTTCTTTGTGGGCCGTTTTGGC
>CAIVQI010000178.1 GCA_903908015.1 uncultured Bacteroidota bacterium | reverse complement strand
TCGAACCTAGACTCTTCTGAACCAAAATCAGACGTGTTGCCAGTTACACCATCGGCCAATATGACGCCCCACCATCCGTAGGAGCGCGCAAAGATACGAAAAACTGAGGAAAACCCAAAGACATAGCGCAGTCGCGGTCCCCAAGTTTGCCTCATCGAAATACCTCTGTATCGAATCGATTCTAATAGCGGTACATATCGTTCTTGAACGGCCCCAAGGCGTCCACACCGATGTAATCGGCCTGCTCCGGACGCAATTGTTCGAGTTCCACTCCAATTTTCGACAGGTGTAGGCGTGCTACCTTTTCATCCAGATGCTTTGGGAGCACATACACCTCGTTTTTGTAGCCGCCCGCGTTGTTCCAAAGCTCCATTTGGGCCAATGTCTGGTTCGTGAACGAGTTTGACATGACAAAGCTCGGGTGACCCATGGCGCAACCCAGATTCACCAAGCGCCCCTCAGCCAAAACGATAATCTCCTTGCCTTCGATCTCGTATACGTCCACCTGAGGCTTAATGGTGTACTTCGTGTGTTTGTAGTTGCCATTCAACCACGCCATATCAATTTCGTTATCGAAATGCCCGATGTTGCAGACAATGGTCTTGTCTTTCATGCGCAGAAAATGTGCGCCAGTCACGATGTTGTAGTTGCCCGTGGCCGTCACCACGATGTCCACCTGATCCACCACAGAATCGAGGCGCTTCACCTCATATCCCTCCATGGCTGCCTGAAGCGCACAAATTGGGTCGATTTCGGTTACAATCACCCGGGCACCGGCGCCTCTGAACGATTCGGCCGTACCCTTACCTACATCTCCGTAGCCACACACGACCACCACCTTACCCGCCATCATGATATCGGTAGCGCGACGAACCGCATCCACGGCCGACTCGCGGCAGCCGTATTTGTTGTCAAACTTCGACTTGGTGACCGAATCATTCACATTGATGGCCGGCATCGGCAGGGTGCCTTCCCGCATGCGGCGGTACAGGCGGGCCACTCCAGTGGTGGTTTCTTCCGAAATACCGCGAACGCCCTTGGCCAATTCAGGATAGCGGTCCAATACCACATTGGTGAGGTCGCCACCGTCGTCGAGGATCATATTAAGCGCATGACCCCCCTCAAATGCATGTAGGGTTTGCTCGATGCACCACTCATATTCCTCCTCCGACATGCCCTTCCACGCATAAACCGGAATACCCGCAGCAGCAATAGCCGCCGCCGCATGGTCTTGGGTTGAGAAAATATTGCAACTCGACCAGCTGACTTCAGCTCCGAGTTCCACCAAAGTCTCAATGAGCACAGCAGTTTGAATGGTCATGTGCAAACAGCCTGCTATCCGAGCGCCTTTGAGGGGCTTCGAGGCGCCAAATTCGGCACGCAATGCCATCAATCCAGGCATCTCAGCCTCGGCCAGACGGATTTCCTTGCGGCCCCAATCGGCCAGTTCAATATCCTTTACCTTGTAGGAAGCGTTCGTTTCAATCATCATTTATGGGTTTTATTTTTGTTTATTGCTATTTGGCGGGCGCTTGCAACAACACCCAAAATTCAAGCGGTGCAAAGGTACGCTATTTTATGCAAAAGTTAGGTCCTGTTTGCGCTTTTGTACGGCTCATCAC
>CAIVQI010000177.1 GCA_903908015.1 uncultured Bacteroidota bacterium | reverse complement strand
TATGACTCAAACGCCTGAACCAATTTTTCCAGTTCGCGGTAGGTTCTGGTGAGCTCGGTGTAGCGCGTCATATCTGCGAAAACCGCCGGATCCTGCAGCTGTAGTCCAGTGTCTATAAAACGCGCGCGTATGGCGGGGTATTGATCAAACATGGCGCAAAAATACGAGTATCGTGTTTGGTCAGGTTCAACGCAGGCGACCGTAACCGGCCAGGGTTTGGTCGGGGTACTGCAACAATTCTAAACGCTTTCCATCGAACTCGGCATAAGTTTGATATTGCAGCCAATCACCCAAATTCACATACAGGCTGCGATTCCCCACGCTTGTGTGTATGGGTAGATGACGGTGACCAAAAACAAAGTAATCGAAATGAGCTAGTTCTAATTTTCTAAGGCAGTACTGGTAGAGCCACTCATTGTCTTTGTGGAACGACCCGTCAGTTGGCGCAGCCACACGACTTTGATAGCTCCAACTTCTGGCCAAACTATGGCCCAGATCGGGATGCAACCATGAAAATAAACTTTGATTGATCGGATGGTGAAAAAT
Source organism: uncultured Bacteroidota bacterium (assembly GCA_903908015.1). Classification (GTDB taxonomy): domain Bacteria; phylum Bacteroidota; class Bacteroidia; order UBA7662; family UBA7662; genus F1-60-MAGs140. Next base: position 1,287 of record CAIVQI010000177.1, on the reverse strand, counting down.
CTTTTTTAGACGTTTGTAGCCTTTATCGCCCGGCCCCTTCCCATCACCATGGGCAATATAAAATTTCTTTCCACCCCACTCAGGCGTCCATACGTCATCGTGGATTTCGAGTCCAATCTCATCACGCAGGTATCCGAATGTCCATAGATCATGATTTCCCTTAAAAAAGTGAATAGGGATGCCAGAATCCGTCATTCTGGCCAGTGTGCCCAACAAACGGGTGTAGTATTTGGGTACCACATGTCGGTATTCAAACCAAAAATCAAATACATCACCCACCAGGCAAAGTGTATCAATACGTGGGGCAATCTCTTCTAAAAATCCAATAATTTTTCTTTCACGTTGGCGACTTTCATGGGCATTTGGGATGCCAAGGTGAAAATCACTGAGGAAGAAAACGGAGCCCCCCTTCATGGATGCGCTATAATTCAATCAGGCAAACAAAAATCTCACGAGAGGAATTGAGTTGACCACCCAGCTGAAGCAGTACGCCCAAGGATGGCAATTTCGCCCCGTGCGTTTCCACCCAAAGTTGTAAAGCTTGTCCAAGGCGTGTGGTGAGTTGATGGGTAAAGCCCACAACCACCAAGGTCGCCACACCTGACTGATCCGCTAAGGGGTTGGGTCCACCAGGGGCCACCAAAACAGCACCTTCCTCAGCAATCAAGAATTCCGACGACAACAATCTGTAGTGGGGTTGGCTGGGGGTATGTACAGGTTGGGAAAATCCAATACCCAGACCATCCAAAAGGCGGCACAACGACTCTTCATAGCAAACCAAGTTCCAATCTGGGTGTAGGGTAGTCAGTTCTACCAATGTGTCGCGCAATTCCATGGTGTCGCTGCAGTAGGCGAATTGTCCACCCGATTGCACCACCTTTCGGGCGAAAACTACGGCCGTGTCCTCTTGATCCGTTTGAGAGAGCCCTTGTTCAGCGGGTCCCCGCAGACTAGATGCTGAAACCCGGTGAATCAGCCCTTTACGGATGTGCTTCAAAACCCGCTCACGGGCTGTAACCTCGCGCAAGCCAGTCATCTACATGTTGCTTGTTGGATCTGATGCATCGCCCTCGGTTTTTTCTCCTGAATCTGAAGCCGCTTCATTTATAGTGGCCTCATTTTTTTCATTAGTTTCCGCCATAGCTCCTGATTCCAAGCCATCATGGGTGATTGCATCCGGGTTTGCTATTGGAAAGCTAATCACTTGTGGAATTTCTTCCGTAAGGTGGGTTTCCGTGCTTGGTCTTGGGCCAACCAAACGCACCAAATCAGTCTGATAAATAACCT
>CAIVQI010000176.1 GCA_903908015.1 uncultured Bacteroidota bacterium | reverse complement strand
CCATTCCGCAACCGTTTCAGATGTTATCTTCCCCCTTTCTGTGTCCTTTTTGAGCCGCGCTGTCCATGCTTCCATGGCGTGGTTTACCGCTACTTCCGATGCATCGCAGAGGTATGTTGTGTATCCAGCACGCACAAATACATCCGCAATACCAGCGCCCATTGTGCCCGCACCGATGACGGCGATCTGGCATGTATCGGGATGAAAATGAAGGTCAGAGCGCTCGTTCATGGCTATTCACCTGAAAATTGACGAAGAAACTGCAAGTCGTTTTCGAAAAAATGACGAATATCCCGGATTTGGTAGCGGAGCATCGTGAGGCGTTCAATGCCCATGCCAAAGGCATAGCCCGAATAGCGCTGGCTGTCGATGCCACAATGCTCCAGTACTTGGGGGTCTACCATACCGCATCCCAAAATTTCAACCCATCCCGTGTGTTTGCACACGGCGCATCCCTCTTGCTTGCAGAGAAAGCAACTCACATCCATTTCGGCACTGGGTTCAGTGAAGGGGAAATAAGAGGGACGAAAGCGAATTTTGGCATCGGAACCAAAAAAATGCGCAGCAAACAGGTTCAAAGTCAACCGAAGGTCACCAAACGACACTTGCTCATCGATGTATAGGCCTTCGATCTGGTGAAATTGCATATGTGACCGGGCAGATACGGTTTCATTGCGATAGACCCTGCCCGGTGATAGGGTGCGGATGGGTAAGTTGCCGAGTTGCATTTCCTTGACCTGTACGGATGAGGTATGCGTTCGCAACAGGATGTCGGGGTTGGTTTGCACAAAAAAAGTGTCCTGCATTTCGCGCGCAGGGTGATCCGCTGCAAAATTAAGGGCACCGAAGTTGTGCCAATCGTCGACCATCTCCATTCCTTCGCTGAGGGTAAAGCCCAGCGTAGCGAAAAAATTCACCACATCACGGCGCACCAGGCTGATGGGATGCAGTCCGCCCCATGGAATGGGGGCGGCGGGCAAGCTCAGATCCTCCTCCTCGATTTCCTTATTTCGGTTATTTGCCGATGCGCCCTCACCCCCGGCAGAGGATGCATCCAGTGTTTTTTTGGCCGCTTCCCAACGTTCTTCCAGTTCGGTTTTCAATTGGTTAATGGCCGGGCCAACCGTCCGCTTTTCCTCGCTTGGTAGGGCACGAAAAGCCTCAAAAAGGCCATTGAGCGCCCCTTTCTTGCTGAGAAACCGCAAGCGAAAATCTTCCAGAGCCGCGGCCTTGTCTATTTGAAAAGCGACTGCCTCGCGTCGAATTTCATCGATTTGTGTGTTCATCATCGGGTGTAGTTGGGGGCCTCATGGGTAATGGTGACCCCATGGGGGTGGCTTTCTCGCAGTCCCGCATTGGTGATCCGCACAAAACGTGCGTTCAGCAACTCGGGTATGGTGCGTGCGCCACAGTAGCCCATCCCTGCCCGGAGTCCGCCTATATACTGATACAATACTTCATCCAGGCGCCCTTTATAGGGTACGCGGCCCACGATTCCTTCGGGCACCAATTTACTGATCGCATCTTCTGCATCCTGGAAGTAACGATCGCCCGAACCCTCTTTCATCGCTTCGATGGATCCCATTCCGCGGTAGATCTTAAATTTCCGTCCTTCATAAATAACGGTTTCTCCGGGCGATTCTTCCACCCCGGCAAACAGGGATCCGCCCATGATGCTCTCGGCTCCAGCGGCGAGGGCTTTTACCATATCGCCGGTGTAGCGTATGCCGCCATCAGCAATGATCGGAACACCCGTTCCCTTCAGTGCCTCTGCAGCCTCCATAATGGCGGTGAGTTGGGGCACGCCAACACCCGCCACGATTCGTGTGGTGCAAATGGAACCCGGACCAACACCAACTTTCACGGCATCGGCGCCCGCCTCTGCCAAGGTGCGCGCAGCGGCTCCTGTTGCGATATTTCCAACAACCAGTTGAATGTCGGGGAATTCGCCTCGGATCTTCCGGAAACTCTCGATGACGCCCATGGAATGGCCGTGCGCCGTGTCGATGGTCACCACATCCACCCCGGCCTGAACCAATGCCTGAACGCGGTCCAATACATCGGGTGTTACGCCAACAGCGGCACCAACCCGAAGGCGGCCCAGGTTGTCTTTGCAGGCGTTGGGATGCGCCTTCAGTTTGAGTATGTCTTTATAGGTGATGAGACCCACCAGAACGCCCTGCTCGTTCACCACGGGCAGCTTTTCGATCTTATTGGCCTGCAGTATCCGTTCAGCCTGATGCAGCGACGTACCCTCGGCGGCGGTAACCAACCGGTCGCGGGTCATGACTTCTGCCACAGGTCTGTTGCGGTCGTACTCAAAGCGGAGGTCGCGGTTGGTTACGATTCCTGTGAGTTTTCCTTGCCTGTCGGTCACCGGAATGCCACCAATTCGGTTCTCCTGCATGAGGTCAAGTGCCTCGCCCAGTCGCGCCTCTTCGTGCAGGGTAATGGGATCTACAATCAACCCGCTCTCTGAACGCTTCACTTTTCGTACTTCCTGGGCTTGGCGTTCGATCGACATATTTTTGTGGAGCATTCCTATTCCCCCACTCTGTGCGATGGCGATGGCCAATGCCGATTCGGTGACGGTATCCATAGCGGCCGAAACCAAGGGAACATGGAGACGTATGTCGCGCGTTAAGCGGGTAGAAATATCAGTGTCTCGCGGAAGTACCTCTGAATAGGCTGGTATCAGCAGCACATCGTCGTAGGTGAGGCCCTCACCGGCGACTTTTTGTGTGTCATCGAGCATAGCAAATAACGGCTTGTATTTGCGGTATAAAGGTAGTCGATTTCGGTGAAATGAAAGGCATTTTTTTGACATTCTGGGATGGGCTTATGGTGCAAAAAAAAACATCCCCGGATGTGAAACCCGGGGATGCACCACAAAACCCTGAATCCAGGATTTGTCTTTTGATTAAGGCAAGCGCGTAATACGAAGTGTTTTAGACGTGCTACCCGTACTGTTGCGGCTTTCGATGTTCAGTAGGAACTGTCCGGCCGATGGCACGTCAATGGAGAGGTTATGCTTGCCAGCGCCAAAGGCAGCCCAATCGGCCCTCACTATGGTTCTGCCAGTTAAATCCGTAAGCACATAACGCACATCGGAGCCCTGCGACAGCGATAAAGCGATGTTTGATGCTGCGTGTGTTGGATTCGGGTAAGCCACAGCGGAGAAACTACCTAAGTTGGTATTTCCGGCCAAACGCAGAACAGCTTGTTGGAAGGGTTCTGCCTGAATGTTGGCCAATTCACTGTTGTCAATCAATTGAATAGACGCCATGTCAGCTTGTTCCAGTGTATGATCGAAGTTGATGTAACCCAAAATACTTCCGGCTGATACCTGCGTGCCCTCTAAGTCATACCAAGAAACATGTAAAACATTTTGTTCCTGATGCCATACGAGCTTACCACCCAACACGTCAGAAGAGAAGCGCGCATCACCCAGATGGGCGGGGATGGCGATGTGTAGGGTAACGGCTCCCAAGTGCATGGTTTGTGGCACCACAATCGCGAGCATTCCTGCTGGCAAGGTGTTGTTGGTTTCGAGACGTGTATCAAAGGCCACACCAGAAGTGGTGCGCGCACCCGGATTGAAGCTTCCGTTTACATCACCCACACACAGACCCTTGATCGCGGCTTGTTGCACCGATCCACCGGAAAGTGTTACTGAAGGACTCTGAAAATACCAGTTGCCGGCGGTGAAAGAGCTAATCTGGCTCACCGTGCGGCGAGAAATCTGCAAGGCATCGGTAGCATTGATGCTGTTGCTGGCATTCACATCGGCGGCATTGACACGGATACCCGCGAGCAATTGTGTATTGGAGAAATGCCGGGCT